>JAXDMY010000075.1:0-9136 GCA_034665805.1 Alphaproteobacteria bacterium | reverse complement strand
GGAATCTCGCGGCCCAGTCCGGCTTTTTTCGCCAGCTCGTAAACGCGTCCCGCAACGGCGAAGAATTGCGCGCCCTGCAGATTGCCGCGCTCGGAATAGGTGATCTGGTCGCCTGACGTGCGCCCCTTGACCTTGCCCTGCACGAGATCGGCGAGCGCGATGCGTTTGTCCCGCAGCAGCACGCCGTGCCCGCGTTTGCGGGCCGAACGTCCGTCGCCGTGTTTGGGGCTCCCTGGCCTTGCTTCCCACCCCAGATGTTCGTCTTCGATCTGAAGAGCCGGATTGCTCGTGGGCGCGGGCGCGTCGCCAAACCGCAGATAGACATCAATGCGCGCGAGCGTCGCCTCGTCCGGCACGCCCGAGCCGCCGATATTGATGACATGCGCGCCCTTTTCGATGCGTGTGCCGTCGAGCACCGTCACCGCGGAATCCGTGCAGGCCGCGACGATGTCCGCGCCTTCGTAAATCTCCTCGGGCCGCGAGCAGGCCTTGGCTTCGATGCCGTAGGTTTCGGCCGCCTCGCGCGCGAAGTGCTCGCGATGGGCCTTGGTCGGGCTGAACACGTTGAGCCGCTTGATTCCGCGGACCTCGACGAACGCCATGAGATTGCTGTGCGCCATGCCGCCCGAGCCCAGCATGCCCACGGTCGCGGCATCCGCTCGCGCCATATATTTGACGCCAATGCCGCCATCGCCGCCCACCCGCATATGCTGCAGCACGCCGTCATTGATGAAGGCCAGCGGCTCGCCGGTCTCGATGGAGGTGAGCAGGACCAGCCCGCAGAACAGACCCGGCCGCGAGCAATATTTCTCCTGCGTGGTGACGCCGTTATATGTGGTTTCATAGACCACATCCGACTTCATCCTTATGGCGAAATAGCCCGAGGTCGAGCCGCCTTCCATCGTGCCGAATTGGTAGTTCTTGGCGGGATCGGAGGTCGGGATGCGCATGTCGATGCGCGGCCGGCACACCCCTTCCTTCGATGCCATTTGCATATAGGCGGCTTCCAGCGCCGCGATGGTGTCGGCCATCGTCAGCAGTTTGCCGACATCGTCATTGTTTATGATCAGGGTCATGCCGCGTCGATTACACGCCTTTGGGCAGCTCGCCCTTGTAGTTCTTGTCGAAGAATTCCGGCAGCATGCGGCTCTGAACGCCTTCCTTGGCGATCATCGCCTCCCAATCCTTCTTCACCTGCGGGTCTTCCATCCAATACGGGACGGATGTGCCGCCTTCGGGAATATCCATCGCCGTATAGTCGATGTGCTTTTCGCCTGGGGGGCCGGGCTCGCGTCCCGGATTGTGCGGGCCGAACCACGCCAACAGGCGCAACGGCTCCTTCGACACGCCGAAATGCTGATGATACCAGCGCGCGCCGCCGGGCGCGGCCGAGATCATGCCGACAGGTTCGTAATCGATGCGCTTGATCTGATCCGCATTGCCGTCTTTCCATGGCGTGGTGCCAAGGCGCTCCGGCCAGGTGTGGGTGTAGCCCTTGCCTTTGATGCAGATCAGCACGGCGGCCGATGTGTGGGCGTGCGCTTTGGAATAGCGCCCGTTCTCATGCTGGCCGATCCAGAAATAGAACGTGTTGCCGGTCATGAAGGGTTCGACGCGGCGAAAGCCGGGCGAACGGCGATTGTCGAGCGGCAGGTCGCAATTGACCGCGTCGGGCACCAGATTGGTCCGCCGCATGGCAAGGCCGCGCACGGGATCGGGCTCGATATCGTCATTGTAGCGGTAGTAATCGTCGGCGCCTGAGAAGCGGTCGCGGAACTGCATCGGGCAGTTGAAGACCGCATCCACCGATTGGAGCGTGTTCATGATGATGGGCGCGGTGGTGCCGGCGAGCAGCAGCGAGGGCGCCGAACCCGCATTCACCACGCGGTGGTAGGCGTTCATCGGAATGGAGAAGAGCGAGCCCTGCTGCCATTCGAACGTATGGCGCTTGGTGTCGCCCTCCAGCCAGACTTCGGTCGAGCCGCGTCCTTCCACCACGAAGTAGATCTTCTCGAAGAGATGCTTCTCCGGATTGAGCGCGCCGCGCCCCGGCACTTCGACGAGGTAACAGCCCCATTTGGATTCGGTGCCGTAGAGCTGAATATAGGTGCCCTTGCCGCCCAGCCGCTTCCACGGCACGAGGGGCAGGTTCTGCACCTTGCCGATGCCGATGTCGCGGAAACAGGGGATGCCCTCCGATTCCATGAACTGGTCATAGGGGGTCTTCACGCGGCCCCATTTGCCGTAGCCGGCGCGTTTTCCCCCGGTCGGCTCGTGCCAATGAACCTTGCTCGCTACATCATGCATCTTTGTCTCTTTCCGGTTCCGGGTTGGGATAGGGTTGGGGTCAGAATAGCCATCGATTTCCCCGCGTCAACGCGACGGCCCCAGCCCGCCAAACCCCGCTTGACCCAAGGGCAATTCGCGCTAGTTTCGGCCAATGTCCGCCACCCGCTTAACCAGCTTCAAAATTCACGGCCGCGCGAGCTTCGGTGCGGTCATTGAGACCGGGCTCATCGATCTGGGTGGCCGTCTTGGGGGACGCTATCCCTCGCTTCTCGCGCTCATCCGCGCCGGCGAGGCAGGTCTGAAGGATGCGCGGGCAGGTTTGACCGCCTGGGCCGACTACAGGCTTTCCGAGGTGGAATTCCTTCCGCCCGTTCTGGCGCCCGAAAAAATCATCTGCGTCGGCATCAATTATCCCGAGCGCAATGCCGAATACAAAGATGGCCGCGAGCAGCCGAAATATCCAAATCTCTTCGTGCGCTTCCCCGGTTCCCTCGTGGGCCATCAGCAGGCGCTCATTCGTCCCAAGGTCTCCGAGAAATTCGACTATGAAGGCGAGATCGTGCTGGTGATCGGGCACGAGGGACGCAACGTGCCGCGCGAGAAGGCGCTGGGGATGATTTACGGGCTGACGCTCGGCAATGAAGGAAGCGTGCGCGATTGGCTGCGCCACGGCACGCTGAACGTCACGCAGGGCAAGAATTTCGACCGCTCCGGAAGTCTCGGGCCCTGGATCGTACCGGCCGATGAGGTCGATCCCGGCAAGCCTCTGCATCTGATGACGCGCGTCAATGGCGAACTTCGTCAGGACGACAATACGGCGCGGCTGACTTGGGATTTCTCCTGGCTCATCGGCTACATCACGCAATTCGCCACACTCAAACCGGGCGACCTTATTTTCACCGGAACACCGGTCGGGGCAGGCGGCCACCAGAATCCGCCCAACTGGCTGAAACAAGGCGATGTCGTGGAAGTCGAGGTGCCGGAAATCGGCGTGCTACGGAACCCGGTGATCGACGAAACATAGAAGGGGTTGGGGCCGGTGGGGAAATTGAAGCTGAGTTTCGCCTGTGCGCTCTATGACCGCATGGAGGCGCTCTACACCGGCGAAGTCCAGCCCGAAGGCATCGACCTCAATTTCATCGCCATCGACGAGCCGCGCCCGATCTTCGACCGCATGTCGGGCGGCCAGGAATTCGACGTCGCCGAATATTCCAGCTCCGAATTCGTGCAGCGCTTTGCCAACAAGCAGTGCCCCTTCGTCGCGATTCCCGTCTTCCCATCGCGCTGCTTCCGCCACGGCTTCATCGCCATCAACAAGAAGTCCGGCATCAAGACGCCGAAGGATCTGGAAGGCAAACGCGTCGGCGTGCCGCTCTACACCATGACGGCGGCGATCTTCATTCGCGGGCTGTTGCAGCACGAATATGGCGTCGATCTATCCAAGATCCGTTGGGTGCAGGGCGCGGTGAACCATGCCGGCTCCCATGGCGATCCCCATGTGCTGCCTTTGTTGAAACCGGTCGCTCTCGAACAGGCGCCCCATGGACGGCCTTTGAACGATTTGATCGAGGAAGGTTTCGTCGATGCGACGCTGGGCACGTCTTTGCCCGAATCCGTCCGCACGAATCCGAACATCGGACGTCTGTTCCCCGATTATGTCGAGCTGGAAAAGGACTATTACAAGCGCACGCGCATCTATCCGATCATGCATCTGGTGGCGATCAAGCGCGACATCTACGAACGTTATCCCTTCGTCGCAACCAGTCTCTACAACGCGTTCGCGAGGTCAAAGCGAATCGCGCTGAAGAAAATGTATAATTTGCGCGCGCTGCGCTACATGACGCCCTGGCTGATGCGCGACATCGATGAGATACACGATGTGTTTGGCGGCGATCCCTGGCCCTATGGCGTGGAGAAGAACCGTCCGACTCTGGAAGCGCTCGTCACCTATCTCGCCGATCAGCATTTGATTGCCGCGCCGGTTAGGATCGATGATCTTTTCGTCCCCAATTACGGCGAAGCCGAATCCTGGTTTTAGAAATCCGCACGTCTACCGGAGTCCATTCATGTCGAAACTCGACAATCTGCTGAACGATCTTGTGATTGCCAACCGTATCCTTGCCAATGAAGACATCGTCGACGCCTATGGTCATGTGAGCGTGCGCCATCCCGACGATCCAACGCGTTTCTTCCTGGCAAGGTCGCTGGCCCCGGAATTCATCACCCGCAACGACATCGTGGAGTTCACCCTCGACGGCAAGCCGGTCAGGGAAGAAAAGCGCGCACTCTATCTCGAGCGTTTTATCCATGGCGGCATATTCGAGGCGCGCCCCGATGTCGTGGCGGTGGTGCATGCCCATGCCGAGGACATTCTGCCCTTCGGTCTCACCAACGGCACGCCTTTGAGGCCGGTCATCCATTCCGGAAGCTTCATCGGCGCGCATGTTCCGATCTGGGATATCGCGGACAAGTTCGGCGATACCAACCTTCTGGTCGCAAATGTGGAGCAGGGTCAGGATCTGGCAAAATGCCTTGGATCCAACAATGTCGCGCTGATGCGGGGCCACGGATTTGCCGCCGCGGCCCGCTCCCTGATCGAGGTCGTGCGCGTGTCGGTCTATCTGCCGCGCAACGCCCGCGCGCTGATGAACGCCAAGCACCTCGGCGGCCAGATCAAATATCTTTCACAGGGCGAGATCGACGCGCGCAGCCGCGGCTACAGCCCCTATTCGGTCGAGACGTGGCGCGCCTGGCATTATTGGGCGACCAAAGCGGGCGTCGGAAACATGGTCACGCGTCCCGACGCTGCCGTCGCCGTATCGAGGAAGCCGGCAAAGAAGACGGCGAAGAAAGCAAAACCGGCGAAGGGCAAGAAGAAATGAAGCTCGCAAGCTATATCGCGGACGGAAAGCCGGCCTTCGGCGTTGTCGCTGAGGGTGGCGTGATCACGCTGAACGAGCGGCTTAAGAACCGTTATGCGACTCTGAAGGATGTCATCGCGGCCAACGCCTTCGATGAGCTGCGCCGTGCCGCCGAGGGTGCCAAGCCGAACCACGAAATAAAGGGCCTGCAGTTCCTTCCGGTGATCACCAATCCGGGAAAGATCCTCTGCGTCGGCATCAATTACCGCTCCCATGCGGCCGAGCACGGCCATGCGGTCGCGGAGAAGCCGAACATCTTCACCAAATTCACCGACACGCTCTGCGGTCATGAAGGCGAGATGCTGAGGCCCAAAGCGTCCCAGCAGCTCGATTTCGAGGGCGAGCTCGTCGTCATCATGGGCAAGGGTGGCCGTGCGATCCCGGCCGACAGCGCGCTGTCCCATGTCGCGGGCTACACCTGTTTCTGCGATGGCTCGGTGCGCGACTTCATCAAGGTCTCGCTGATCACCGGAAAGAATTTCCCTGCGACCAGCCCGCTGGGGCCCTGGATGGTGACGGCCGACGAAATCCCCGATCCCTCGAAACTCACGCTCACCACGCGGCTCAACGGCGTGCAAATGCAGCATTCCGGCACCGACATGCTGATGCATGATGTGCCGGCCCTGATCGCCTATTGCTCGGCCTTCACGCCGCTCGCGCCCGGCGACATCATCGCCACCGGCACGCCCGAAGGGATCGGCGCTCGTCGAACCCCGCCAGTATGGATGAAGGCCGGCGATGTGCTGGAAGTGGAAATCTCCGGCATCGGCACGCTGCGCAACCGCATCGTGGACGAGAAATAGCTCCAGCCCCCTTCCGTCCGCTTTGCGGGCACCTTCCCCCACGAGGGGGGAAGGAAAAGCGGCGGTGCTACTGCTCGATCTGCGCCACGGACCCGTCGGCGTTCTTGCCTTGCGCGCGATATTGTCCGAGTGCCCGCAGCAGCGCCGCATCCGACGTCGTGTAGAGCACCGCATCGCTCCGCCCGGTGTTGACGTGACGGCGCCAGAGGAAGTTCGGCAGCGCCATGATGTCGTTCTTTTCCCAATCGAAGCGTTGCTTGCCGATCTCGGTGAATCCCTGTCCTTCCATCACCACGAGGAAGGTCGAGGCGGTTTCGCGCTTCATCAGCAACTCTTCGCCGGGACGTAGAAGCTGGGCGCAATAATCGAGCGACGGAAAGACCGGCCCGCCGTTCAGCGGATTGACGAACTGCATCTTGATGCCTTCGAACGGATCGCCCTTCTCCTTGCGGAGTTTGTGCAGCGCTTCCATCACATCGACGCCCTTGTAATGGAGCATCGGCGTCGCGCCATTGCCCCAGCCGCGCTGATTGGAGGTGAAGGTCGGCTTCATTCCGCCATGGCCATAAAGCCGGGTCGAATGTCCGTCCGAATGCACGGCCGGCTGCGATTTGGCATTGCTCTGAGTCGCATCGACATAATCCTGGTCGACCCAGACGCAATCGAGATATTCCATCAATGGCCAATCGAGCATGTCGATCCAGATCATCGGTTCTTCATCGTCATTGCCGTGATCGTGCCAGGTGCCGTTCGGCGTGAAGACAATATCGCCGCGGCGGCATTCGCAGCGCTCGCCCTCGACATTGGTGTAGCCGCCCTTCTCGGAAAGAATGGTGCGGCTGGCATTCGGGCTATGGACATGGGCAGGCGCGATGTCGCCGTGATTATAGACCGCGATAGAGCAGCGGATCGTGTTGGTGATCTGCAAACGACCGCCTAAGCCAGGGTTGGTGAGGAGTATCCCCTGGCGGTCGGTGGTTTCGATCGGCTTGATTTCGGCGTCGCGGGCGATGGCGGAGATGCGTTGGAGGTAGGGATAAATCTCCCGCCAGCGCCAACGGTGGGCCGCCATCTTGAGCTGATTGGCGGCCACGCGTCCGGAGGCGAGTGCGCCGCCTGCATCCCCGGTGTCGGCGAACCAGGGCCGCTGTGCGGGCGCATTGGCCTGGGTGCGAATCCAGGCGTGCAGCTTGGCGGTCTCGCTGTTCAGCTCTTCCATGAGCTCGGCCGCATTCAAATTCTTGGATTGACTCTGCTTTTTCGTGATGACCGCCATGGCGTTGCCTCCAGTCGCAATTGCTTTTCTTACGAGATATAGGGAGGCCAGAAACTTTGCAAATCGCTTTGATTCAGATCAAGGAATCACCTTTACCGGGTCAAGAAATCCTTGAGGGTACGGGTAAAGAGGTCGGGATTTTCCAGATTGGAAATATGGCCCGCACCCGGGATTTCGACCAGCTTTGAGCCGGCAATGGCGGCGTTGAGGGCTTTGGTCCCGGCCAGCGAAGCGTCCTTGCTCCCGCACATGAACAGCATGTCATGCTTAATCGCCCCAAGGCCGGGCCTCAGGTCGAAATTCGACAGCGCCAAGGCGCAGCCGATGAAACCGGCGTCAGGCGTGGTGCGGATCATGGCCCGCACCTTCTCGATTACCGATGGGTTCGCGGCGATGAACTCGGCCGGAAACCAGCGTGCGAGAGTCGGTTCGGCCATCGCCGCCATGCCGCTGGCGCGAACAATCGCGATGCGCTCTTCCCATTGCTGCGCGGATTGGGGTGTGGAGGCGGGACCGCAGTCGCAGGGCACCACGCGGTTCAGGCGATGGGGATGCTTTTCGGCCAGCCCGACCGCGGCCATGCCGCCCATGGAAAGCCCGACAAAATGGGCCCGCTTGATCTCGAACGCATCGAGCAAAGCCACCGCGTCGGCGACCAGCTGATCGAATTCGTAAGCTCCCTCCGGCGCGTCGGTTCCGCCATGTCCCCGCTGGTCGTAGCGCAGGATGTGGAACTGATCGCGCAACGCTTCGGTCTGCGCGTCCCACATGGAAAGATTGGTGGCCAGCGAATTGGAGAACACCACCCAGGGCGCGCCGTCGCGTCCGTCGACCTGGCAATGAAACGAGATTCCGTTGGCTTTGACTTTCATGATCGCGTCTTTCCGTTCAGACCAATTTCTTCCAGAAATCCTGGAGCAGGGCGAGGAGGGGTTTGGGTGAGGTCGTGGGCATGAAATGGCCCGCGTCGATAATCTCGAATCGCGCCCCCGGTATTTTCTTGGCGATGCCTTCGGTCACCGAAACCGCGCGGATGTAATCCTGGCGGCCCGCAATCACCAGCGTGGGACATTGGATGGTTTCGAGCAGGTTCAAAAGATTGGTGCGCGCCATCATGCGGAACGCAAGACCAAATCCCACCGGATCGTTCGACATATAGCGACCGCGGTAATTCTCATAGGTCTCGCGGTCCGAGAGTTCCGGTGGATAGGATTTGTGGAGCATCCCCGGGATCACGCCACGTATGCCTTCGCGCTCGGCAAGCGCCGCGACATTGTTGAGCGCGTCAGCGCGGCTGGGATCGACCCCCGGCGCAGGGCTGCAGAAGACCAGCGACCCGATGTTTCCCGGCTCCCGCTGGTAGAAGGTGAGCGCCTGCATGCTCGAAGCCGCGAGCGACACGACATGATAGGGAGGAGGCAGATTGAGCTTTGCGACCAAGCTCTGAAGATCATCGACCAGCGCGTCGATGCTGTAGGGCTGGCGGACCTTTTCGGTCAGTCCGAATCCCCGCTGATCGTAGCGAAAGACGCGGGAGCGTTTCGCCAAATCGGGAACGATTCCGTCCCAGCTGTCGAGGGAGCCGCCGATCTCATGCAGGAGAATCACGGTCGGCCCTGCCTTGCCCTCGACTCGGTAATGAAAGCTGACCCCGTTGGCCTCGATGAAAGGCAATGTCTGTCTCCCTGTCTCGCGGAAACCTTAGGTATTGCACCCGCTCGGCAGCCGGGCAACATCGCAAAAGGGGGGAGGGCTGGAACTCTATTGAGCTTGGTTTCACGGCGGCTTATGAATGGCTCGCCCCAGGCTTGCCCTTCGAACTTTGGGCTTAACACCTTCCAGATAAA
>JAXDMY010000074.1:0-9856 GCA_034665805.1 Alphaproteobacteria bacterium | reverse complement strand
CCCGCGAACGCGCTTTGTGTCGTCACTAATGTCGACCATATATGACACACGATCCCCAACGACTCAGCCAGCATCGTGCACGGCCCGCGCAGCCATCAGCAATGTGGGGTCGGAGCTACGCTCACGTAAGGCCGATCAGCGCGTCGATATATTCGGCATGGGGGCGGATTATGCCCATCGTCGCCAGGGCAAGCGTCACCGAATGGCCGATCGTGAAGCCGGTAATGACGAAAATCAGATCGCGCAATCTCTTCGAAATCAGGATCAGGCCAAGCAGGAACACCTGGTGATCATAACCGGTGAAGATATGCATGATCCCCATGCCGATATATTCGAAGAAGCTTGCGTTCTGCAGCGGGCTCTGCCCGGAAGCCGACGACAGGTTCAATGTCTGCTGTTCAGCGGTGAGCAATTGCGAGATGAATTCGCCTCTTTCGGTGATGATCTGGGCATAGGTCACATGGGTTGGAACAACAGAAAAAAATCCCGACGAATGGATGCTCATGTTCTCGGCATCTGCGCATGTGTAGGCGAATTCGAAACGCTTGAAGCCCGCCGACGCCATGATCGAACGGATGTCTTCGGTGCGTTCGCATAACTGACCGGCACGCAGAACCGTCACGTTCTGACGAACGTAATCCGCCAATTCCAAGTCCGACGGCAGGGCGCCGCCGGGATGCACGAGACGGGGAATCTCGATTTCGGGAATGGTGTAGACGACATGCACGGTCGAGCCGGCGATGCGCCAAACCGATTGCGTCTCGCTTCTGGTGTGCGCAAACGCGTCCGCGACATTGGCCAGGATAATGAGGACCGCCAACCCCAATCGGCCAAGCGCCCTCATCGGCGGTATTCTGGCGCGAGCCGAATATCGGCTTTGCCTTTGAGATATTTCAAATTGGCGTTTTCGATGCGGGCCTGTTCTTCCTTTTTGTAGTCCTGCATCACCGCGTCGCGCGCTTGTGCGAAGCTGCGAACCGATCCGGGATCGTGCTTTTCCATCAGGATCAGATGGACATTACCGGCCTCGACAATCGGACCAGCCGCCTGACGCGTAGACAGGGCTTCGGCGGCGGCATAGAGCGCGGGGCTGAGCTTGATCTTCACGGCAAAATCGAACAAATCGCCGCGTTCCAGTTTGCCGGAATCCTTCAGCCCAAAACTCGCGGCAATATCGTCACTGTCCCGGCCTTTGCGGAACGCGTCGGCCGCTTCCTTGGCCTTTGCCGCTGCCTGCTCGGCCGAAAGGGCTTCATCCGGACGGATGATGAGATCCCTCAACGCCATGATGCCTTCGGCGGAATATTTGTCCTTATGCGCCGTGAAATAGGCCTGCAGCTGTTCGTCGGAGGGCTGCTCCGCCAGGACATCGGCGTCGACCTGAAGCTGCACGCCCGCGACTTCCGCGGCGCGAACGTCCGGATCGGACGCCGCGAGATCGACTTCCAGCCCGCGCTGGACCAGAAGCTCCTCGTCCACCATCTCGTTGAGCACTTTGAGGCGCTGCTCCTTGGTGGTCTGATCGAACGGAAGTGTCGTTTCGACTTGCGTTTGCGCGATGAAGTCGCTGCGCAGGATGTGTCTTCCATTGATCAAGGCCACGTCCTCGGCGGGAATGCCCGAGGCCTTGGTGCCGGCGGCGGTAAACAGGCCGATCCCGGCGATGACCAATCCAAGAATGGCGCCGGCCGCAAAGAGGATCAGAGAACGGCGCGGGTTCACCTGGGCCATGCCGCCCCAGGCCTCTTGGCGCTCGCTCGTTTTTTCCACTGCCTTGTCGATCATGCGCGTTTTGCCCCGGGCGCGCCTGACGCCGACGGTTTGCTTGGCGATTCCGGCGATTCCTGAGACATCGAATGGATATAGACCGCGATCGCTCGGATCGTGGAAGCGCTCAACTTGCCGATCCAGGCCGGACACTGGCCGTGGCGGCCGTCATAGACGGATTTGTAGACGGACTCTTCGTCCCCACCGTAAATCCAGTCGTTATCGGTCAGATTGGGAGCGCCGTAATCGGGAATGCCCGTCGCATCGCGCGAATGGCAATCATAACAGACGCCTTTATCCTGAAAGAGCTTGCTTCCCCGCTCAATCGCCGCGGGATCCTCCGGATGCTTGCTGAGGGACAGGGTGTAGGCGATGACATCCTTGATTTCCGCCGGGGTCAGCGCCTTTTGCCGCCCCATCGCCGGCATGTCCGTGACGTTGTGCGATTTGCCCAGACCTGAGCGGATGCCATAGAGCACTGTCCGCTCGATGTCGGAGACCCGGCCGAAATCATACAACCAGACATTGTCGGTCAGGTTCGGCACGCCCTTTGCCTGGCTGCCCTTCATATCGGCCCCATGGCACGCAGTGCAGTTCGCGTTGAAGGCCGGCCGGCCGACCTCATTGGCGTAGGCGATGAGCGCCGGGTTTAGGGGAATTTCGTCCGGATAGGCCGCCACCAATTCTTGGCCCAGCAGATAATCGCGAGTTTGAGCGAAGGCGACCATTACGAGAGCGAGCCCGACCACAGCGATTGCGGCCGCCAAAATTTTAACGCGGCGCGGGGTTTTCCCAGCCTCTCCAGGCACGGATTTGCCCATGATGACGGTCCCCGTGACTCTCGCGCGCGGCCTCCTTAGGGGCGCGCATCGTGCGCATATTGCACATCTTTTTTGGCTGGGCGCTAATGGCCATAATACGCAAGCGCCTGGCTTCATCCCTTGTGGGGTGGGCGAGAGGTGGTCCCCGAAACAGGCCAAAAGGCCCTGAAGAACCGGTTCTATGCTGCTTGGAGAGTCACCGGCCGATCCCGCCTTCCTCCTCTGCCTAGAGGCTGTTCAGGGCTGGACCAGACGGCGTTTTAAGCTCCCCCCGGATGCTGCGGTGCTGGTCTCGGAAATGGCCTGTACGGTGCCCGGTTGTCCGCCTCTGGAGACGGTCGTGGCCTTCTGGACCGAGGACGAACGCCGGCACCAGTTCAAGCTCTATAAGCCCCTCAGAGAGCTGCAGTACGACGATGTCGGTTGGCTGATGGGTTCGCCCGCGGCCCATCAAGGCTCGAGCTGGGACTGTTGTTAGCCCAGCTTGTTCATGGTCACGCGATAGGCGCGGACATCGATGCTGCTGAACAGGCCCGCCCTCACATAGGGATCGTTTTCCGTAAACGCCATTGCGTTCGCGCGGGTAGGGGCCTCCACAATGATCAGCGAGCCGGCCATGCCGCCCTTTTCGTCGAGATAGGGCCCACCCAGTTTCACCTTTGCCGGCTTGTCGTCGGCATGGGCATAGGCGAGATGGGCCTCCCGGTTCGCCATTCGCACTGCCAGGCTGTTCGGCTTGTCGATGTAAGAGATGACGAAAAGCGCCATGTGGTGTCCCCTTAGCGCCATGTGGTGTCCCCTTTAGGCCGCGCAGGACTCGAAGCCGGCTTTCAGCTCGGCCGGATCCAGATTGCGGCCGATGAAAACCATGCGCGAATAACGCGGCTCGCCCTCGCGCCACTCCCGCTGGAGATCGCCTTCCAGGATCATATGCACGGCCTGAAAAACCAGCCGGCGATCATTGTCCTTGACGTCTATGATCCCTTTTGCGCGCAGGATGTCTTGCCCCTGGTTTTTCACCAGCGCCGTCAGCCAGCGCGCGATTCGGCGTCTGTCGATCGGCCGATGAAGCGTCAGCGCGACGCTCTTGATCCCGTCATCATGCTTGTGATCGTGCCCATCTTCGCCATGGTCATCTTCGCCATGGTCATGGCCGCAATGTTCGTCATGAACATGGCCCGAATCGCCGTGCGCGGGATTGAGGAATTCCGGTTCAAGCTCGGTGATCCGGTTCAGATCGAATCCGCCGCGGCCGAGGATCGCGTCTAGTTTCACATTGGAGCGCTGGGCGCGGTGGATCGGCGCCATGGGATTGAGCTTGCGCAGGCGTAGTTCGACGGCGCGCAATTGGTCTTCGGAAACGAGGTCGGTCTTGTTGAGGACAATCTGATCGGCGAAGGCGACCTGCTCCAAGGCCTCGCGGCTGTCATCGAGCCGCATTTCGACATGCTTGGCATCGACCACGGTGGTGACCGAATCGAGCTCGGTCTTGGAACGCAGATAGCCGTCGACGAAAAAGGTCTGCGCCACCGGGCCGGGATCGGCCAGGCCCGTCGTTTCCACCACGATGGCGTCGAAATTTCCGCCCTTGGCGAGAAGGCCATGCAGCGTTCGGATCAGATCGCCCCGCACGGTGCAGCAGATGCAGCCATTGTTCATCTCGAACAGCTCTTCGTCCGTGTTCAGGATGAGGTCGTTGTCGATGCCGATCTCGCCGAATTCGTTGACGATAACCGCGTAGCGCCGCCCATGATCCTCGGAAAGGATGCGGTTCAGAAGCGTCGTCTTGCCGGCGCCAAGATAGCCGGTCAGCACGGTGACGGGGATGAGGGTCTTCTCGATCATCCCCTGTACCTGCAATGACTTAGCCGGATGGTCAAGGCCCAACGAAATCGTGTCCACCCGGAGCCCACGAGAACGGAGTTTTTTGCCCCAGGCGCTAAGTCCTAGAGCGGTTTTGGAATGGAACGAACCACCCCATTGTCATGCCCGCGAAGGCGGGCATCCAGGAACGCCTATGAAGAAACTGGATTCCCGCTTTCGCGGGAATGACACGGGTAATTTGGTCGATTCCAGTCAAACCAAAACCGCTCTAGTGGCTCAGTTTGTTCGCAATATCCGGATCGATCGCCTTCGCGGCCGCAAGGTCCTTGGCGATGCCATTGGAGTCCCCTGTGCTCTGCTTGGCCACGCTGCGGTAGTAGAGGGCCATGGCATCTCTCGGGTTGAGCTTTATCGCAGAATCGAAATCCTTGATCGCGAGGCCGGCTTGATCCTTCACAAGGTAAGCGCCCCCACGGTTGCGAAAGGCATCGGCAAAATTCGGGTTGAGCTTGATCGCAGAATCGAAATCTTGGATGGCGCGTTCGGCTTGCCTCATTGCCAGGTAGGCAGCGCCGCGATTGTTGAACGCATCGGTGTAATTGGGTTTGAGCGTTATGGCTTTATCAAAATCCTGGATGGCGCGGTCCTGTTGGCCTTTTTCGCGATAGGCTTCGCCGCGGTTGTTGAACGCCGTGGCATCCTTCGGGTCGAGCAGAATCGCAGAATCGAAATCTTGGATGGCGCTGTCGGTTTGCCCTTTGGCAAAATAAGCACTTCCGCGGCTGTAGAAGGCAGCAGAGTCATTCGGGTTGCGCTTTATCGCGGCATCGAAATCCTGGATGGCCAGGTCGTATTGGCCCTTGGCCTCATAAGCGTTGCCTTGGTTGAACAACGCACCCGCAAGAACTTTCGCCGGTTCTTTGCCCGGCTGAATCAAGAAAGAACAACCCCGGATGCGCAAGTCGGGATCGGAATCGTTGCACCAAGTCATAATTTGCGCGTGGGTGGGCGCCGCGGCCGCGGCCGGAAAGCAATAACAAAGGAGAGGCAAAAGGACCCAAAGCCTGCCTTGCATCGCCAACTCCGATGGGTTCAGGCACGAAGAGTATCGGACGTTCCGAGCCGCCGTCGAGACGGTCCCGGAAGCCCACCGATTTTCCGGACATTTACATCATCGGCGACTGGCGATAGACCCGACATGAAGGAGGAATAACCATGTCCAGATTGGCAGCGATCATTGGGCTAAGCTTTGGCGCATTCGCGTGTCTGACCGGCGCCGGACGCGCCGCGCAAACCGGTTCGCCGCCCGATTTTGCTCCCAATCCTTCCGTCGGCTGGGCCGCGACCCCCGGACCGTTCATTCCCCCTCCATCGGGCCCCGGGCCGGTGCCTCCTCTTGATCGCGGGCATGCGTCCCCCAACTCGGCTTTTTTCGAGAGGGGCGCGCAGCCCACCTTCGAAATGGGTGATCCCGATGCTCCCATCCTGCAACAATGGGCAAAAGCGCAAGTTCGCGCGCGAAACGACGCCATCAGTGCGGGCAAGCCCGGCTTCACCCGCCAAGCGAGCTGTTGGCCCAATGGCACGCCCGCATTTTTGCTGTATCCGCAACAGCCCGTGTTTTTCGTGCAAGCACCGAAAGAGGTGGTGATGATCTGGCAGGGCGACCATCAGGTTCGTCACGTCTATCTGAATACGCAGCATTCCAAAAATCCAAAGCCGTCCTGGTACGGAGAATCCGTGGGCCATTACGAAGGCGATACGCTGGTTGTCGATACGATCGGGATTTCGGAGAAGACGCTGGTGGACAATTTCGCGACGCCCCACACCGCGCAGTTGCATACGATCGAACGCTACCGCATGTCCGAAGACCGCCTGCGGCTGGAAGTAAAACTCCACGTTGAGGACCCCGGTGCATTTACAACGCCCTGGGACGCGATGCAGCGCTACCGCCGGGTTGAGCCCCGCCTCGCCGAGCCGCAGAAAGCATCTGGCGATTTTCTGTCCGCGATTGGCGATGCTGGACCAATGCTGGAGTCAAGCTGCGGGGAAAATCCGCATGGTTTGTTCGATGCGCCGGGGACGTTACCGATTCCCCAGGCGGACACGCCCGACTTTTGAACTCCCGGCCCTCGAAGACGAACACGCGATAGAATGCGGCGGTTCAGCTGAGTTGTGCCGTTTCGGGCAAGTGCCAGTCATGCTAAGAGCGCGCGAGAATATGGAAGCCGTGCAATCCCGGAGAAACTTGGCGCCATGAGCGAGCTTCGCCCCGCCTATATTTGCGATGCCGTTCGCACGCCGATCGGCCGTTTCGCCGGCGCGCTCGCTCACGTCCGCGCCGATGATCTGGCCGCGCTGCCGATCATGGCGCTGATGGCGCGAAACACCGACGCCGATTGGGCTGCGCTGGATGAGGTGATCATGGGCTGTGCCAATCAAGCGGGGGAGGACAACCGCAACGTCGCGCGCATGGCCGCGCTCCTGGCGGGATTGCCCGAACGGGTTCCGGGCGCGACCGTCAACCGGCTCTGCGCCTCCGGACTTGAAGCGGTGGGGAATGCCGCACGCGCCATCCGCTCCGGCGAGATGGACTTCGCCATCGCGGGCGGGGTGGAATCCATGACTCGCGCGCCCCTCGTCATGGCCAAGGCCGAGGCGCCGTTTCAACGGTCGGCGGAAATCTTCGACACCACCATGGGCTGGCGCTTCGTGAACCCGCTGATGAACGCACAATATGGCGTCGACTCCATGCCCGAGACGGCGGAGAATGTCGCCGAAGCGCACCAGATCGCGCGCGAGGATCAGGACAAATTCGCCTTGCGCAGCCAGCAGCGGGCAGGACGCGCCATTGAGAACGGTTTCTTTGCCGACGAAATCGTCCGTGTCCACACCAAGGACGCGAAAGGCAAGCCCACCACGATCGAGCGCGACGAACATCCGCGGCCCCAGACCACACTCGAGGATCTGGCGAGACTGAAGACGCTGTTCCGCGACCCCGGTACCGTCACCGCCGGCAACGCGTCGGGGATCAATGACGGCGCGGCTGCCATCATCCTTGCTTCGGAAACCGCGTTGAAAACCCATGGTCTACGCCCGCGTGCGCGCGTGCTTGGAATGGCGGCGGCGGGCGTTGCACCGCGGGTGATGGGCATCGGCCCCGTGCCGGCGACCGAGAAGCTGCTGGCGCGCTTGCAGCTAAAAATCGGCGATTTCGACGTCATCGAGCTCAACGAGGCTTTTGCCGCGCAGGCGCTCGCGGTGCTGCGCATGCTGGGTGTTGCCGATGACGCGCCTCATGTGAACCCCAATGGCGGCGCCATCGCGCTCGGACATCCGCTCGGCATGAGCGGCGCCCGCCTCGCGTTGACGGCGGTGCATCAGCTGGAAAAGACCGGGGGCAAACGCGCATTGGTCACGCTCTGTGTCGGCGTGGGGCAGGGGGTCGCGCTGGCGCTCGAGCGGGCCTGAAGCGGCCTCAATTCGCTTACCCTTCGGGCGGGACGCTTGCCACGATCGAAGCGTCGAGCTTCTCGTAATCGGAATAGCCGATGGTGGCGTAAAGCTCTTTGCGCGTCTGCATGCGCGAGAGCATATTGTGCGTGCCGCCATCGCGTTTGATCGCGGCATAGAGTTCTTCCTGGGCCTTGGCGGCGACGCGCATCGCGCTGGCGGGCCAGATCACCATCCGGTAGCCCATTTCTTCGAATTGGCTCGCGGTGAACACCGGCGTGCGGCCGAACTCGGTCATATTGGCGAGCAACGGCCCTTTCACCCGACGAGCGAATTCTTTGAACATCTCGGCGCTCGTCAGCGCTTCGGGGAAGATCGCATCCGCGCCGCTTTCGAGATAAAGCTTGGCGCGCCCCACCGCGCCGTCCATGCCTTCCGCATCGGCGGCATCGGTCCGCGCGATAATATAGAGGTGCCGGCGCGCCTTCACGGCCGCGGCGATTTTCGTCGCCATCTCGCGCGCATCCGCGAGCTTTTTGTCGTTCAAATGCCCGCATTTCTTGGGCAGCAGTTGATCTTCGATGTGCACGGCCGCGGCCCCGGCATCTTCGAAACTTCGCACCATGTGCATCACGTTGAGGGCTTCGCCGTGACCCGTGTCGCCGTCCACCAGCACCGGAAGCGCGGAGGCGCGCGCCACCTGCCGGATGTAGAAGCAGACCTCCTCCACCGTGATCATGCCAAGGTCCGGGATTCCCATGGTCCCCGTCATGGCGCTGCCGCCGACATAGACCGCCTCGAACCCCGCCCGTCTCGCCAAATGCGCCGACATGCCGGTATGGGCGCCTGGTATTTGCAGAATTTGGGGTCGGGAAAGAAGCGAGCGAAAGCGCTCGCCCGCCGGCCTATCGGGCACATCGGCGCCAACCAGAAATGGCATGTGAGTCTCCTATCCGATCGAGCAAGATGAATCGGGCGCTGACCTTCGACAAGCGAAAGCCTGCGCCATTCGGCGTTCACACGACATAAAGATCGACATAATCGCTGACGCCCATGCGTTCGAGGCGAGTCTGATCGAGGGATATTTCGAGAATTTTCTGCTGTTGCGGACGCGCGAAGCGGCGCCCGAGATTGGTGCGGAATTTCTCGACCAGAAGGGGAATGCCTTCGCTGCGCCGCCGCTTGTGGCCGACGGGGTATTCGACCAATTCTTCCGGCAATATCGTTCCGTCGGCAAAATGCACCGTAATGCCGTTCGCGATCGAACGCTTGTCGGGATCGAGGTAATCGCGGGTGAATTGAACGTCTTCCACGCAGGTGATTTTCGCCCGCAGCCCATCGATTCGCGGGTCTGATGCGATGTCGTCTTCGTAATCTTTGGCGGTCAGTCGGCCAAATATCAGCGGTACGGCGACCATGTATTGGATGCAATGGTCGCGGTCGGCGGGATTGGAAAGCGGCCCCTGCTTGTCGATGATCCGCATCGCGGCTTCATGGGTTCGAATGGTGATGCTCGCAATGTCGTTCGCGCTCCGTCCCATCGCAAGGATTTTGCGGAACAGCGCCATCGCTGCCTCCACTGCGGTTTGGGCGTGGAACTCGGCGGGATAGGAAATCTTGAACAGCACGTTCTCCATCACATAGGAACCATAGGCGCGCTGGATGCTGAAGGTCTTGCCGCGAAAGAGCACGTCGTAGAAGCCCCAGAGGGGAGCGGACAGGGCCGTAGGATAGCCCATCTCGCCGGTTGCCGAGATCAAAGCAAGCCGCACGCCGCGCGACGTGGCATCGCCGGCGGCCCAGCTCTTGCGCGAGCCCGCATTGGGTGCGTGACGATAGGTGCGCAGAGCCTGTCCATCGACGAAGACTTGGGACAATGCATTGATGATGGTATCGCGGGGAAGACCGAGGAGCTGCGATACGACCGCGGTGGTCGCCAGCTTCACCAGCACCACATGATCCAGGCCGTTCCTGTTGAAGGAATTTTCCAA
>JAXDMY010000073.1:0-14516 GCA_034665805.1 Alphaproteobacteria bacterium | reverse complement strand
AGAGAGATTCTCTCTAGTTGGTCCCGCGTTAGGGCGGCCACTCCCTCCTTTCTCCACTTGTGGAGCGTGGAGCGTCCAATGTCGCCAAGCAGCGTACACTGCTGTTGGACCGTAAGGCCCCACTCATCGACAACCCCGAAAAAAGTCCGCAGTCCAGGGCCTGACATGCGGGCGCGGTCGTCCAAGTTGTCCAGAGATCTACTTTGTGCCGCGCTAGCTTGGGCCGTCATTTATCCCTCCTGTCTATGAGTGGACTATATGTCTATAAACGGACTTATGTCAAGTTTAGTTCCGATTGCTGCGGATTTAGGTAGGCGAATTCTTGGGGAGCGTCATCTAAATCTTGGAGTAGCAATGGCAAGGCCGAGTCGTCTAACTCTAGCTCGGACGGAAGTTTGCGCGGTTTTTGAGGCCTCCCCGCAGAAGGTCTATTCAGAGGCAGAACTCTCCGGGGTCCTCGCCGAGCATCGATCGCCTTGGCGGTTAGCTGACCGCACCACGGTAGCTGACCTCGTCAATTTCTTAAGTGACAAAGGGCTGAGCTGCATCGTTCTAACGGCCGAAAAATACCGGCGGGAACTTCGTCGGTATGTTTGGGGTACGCCGTCGGTATATGAAGTCGCTCTGTCTCTGCATTCGCGCGCTTACCTAAGTCACGCTACGGCAATCACGCTACACGGACTGGTACCCACGGCTGCACCCAGCGTCTATGTAAACGTGGAGCAGAGCCCGAAAAGTCTGATTGCAACCCCTCTTCAACAAAGCCGCATTGACCAAGCGTTCTCCCGACCCCAGCGCGAATCGAATCTTACCTACCGAACGGCGGGTTGGACTATTCGCATGTTGAACGGGAAGCACAGCAACGAATTAGGGATCGAGACCATGACTCTGCCATCGGGGGAGACAGTCCGAGTTACCGGACTGGAACGCACGCTGATCGATATCGTTGTGCGGCCTCGCTACGCGGGAGGGACTGCCGCAGCGCTGCACGCTTATCGCGTAGCGCGAGGTCGCCTCTCCCCGCAACGACTGGTCTCGATGCTTAAGAGACTGGACTACGTTTATCCGTACCACCAAGCGATTGGATTCCTGATGGCTCAAGCCGGGTACACCGAAAGTGAGTATGCTGACTTAAGAAACATTGGCATCACTTACGACTTCTACCTCCTCCACGGTGCGTCCAACCAAACGTATGACCTCAACTGGCGCGTTTACTACCCGCGAGACTTCAACGAGATACCGGACCAGTAAGCTCGCATTCATCCTAGCGGTTGAACCATTCTTTTGGACCAGACGTCCGTGTACTGCCCCAATCCTTGCCGATTTACCCTTTTTGCGGCTCATTCCCTATGGCGGGCAATCAGCTTTCGCAGATAATCGGCGGCCGCGCCGCCCTTGAGCGCCCGCTGCCACATGCCTTCCGCAGCACGGTGGTGCAGCGTCAG
Source organism: Alphaproteobacteria bacterium (assembly GCA_034665805.1). Taxonomy (GTDB): domain Bacteria; phylum Pseudomonadota; class Alphaproteobacteria; order Micropepsales; family Micropepsaceae; genus CAIYRG01. The sequence continues at coordinate 13,071 of JAXDMY010000073.1, read as the reverse complement.
GGCCTCAGGCGCCGAGGTGATCATGGCGACGCCGACGCGCACATTGGGTTCCTCGCCGAGCCGGAAGGGGCTCAGCGACAGCAATTGGCGGTCCGGCTGACGAAAGATCTGAAAGCCGGTGTGCGGCAGGGTTTCGGGCACGATCCCGATCTGCACGCCGATCGGCTCGTCCTGCATGATGCGGGCGAAATGCTCGACTTCCGCGCGGGCAAGCGCGCGCCGTTCACGCCGCAATTTGTCGGGAAGGTCGAGGCGGCCCACCATGCCGTTGATCAGGAAGCGGCTGATTTCGGAGGCGGCGATCAGATTGACGATGGCAGGCTGCCGGCGGCGATAGGTTTCCTTGCGCTGAGTCAGCACCGCCATGATCTCTTCGACTTCGGCCTCCGCACGGGCGCGGTCGTCGACATTTTCGGGAATGCTCTCTTTCAAGAGCTGCCCCAGAACCGCATTGAAGGCGTCCGATGCCAGCAGATAGGAGAGCGGCCCCGCCAGCACGATGATGTGCTCGGCGGTCTCTTCGATCTGGCGCATGCGCTCGAAATAGGTGACGGCGGAGGCGATATATTCGACGCCCACACCCAACAGCGTCGGCAGGGAAACCTGCAGCAATTCGGCGAGTTTCTCGAGCGTGTCGATCTTCACCACTTCGCCTTTTTCGAAGCGGTAAAGCGCGGTGCGCGAGATGCCGATGCGCTTGGCGACGTCTTCGGCGGAAAGGCCGGAGCCCAGCCGGAACGCCTTCAGCCGATTGCCGATATCGTCAAAGCGCAAGGCCAAGGTGCTTTTCCTCTCACGGAGCTTCCTTGGCCGCCTTCAAGCGCTGAGCGGCATCGAGAGCGGCGGCGACGATGCCCTGATAGCCAGTGCAGCGGCAGAGATTTCCCGAGATCGCGATGCGAACCTCCTGCTCGGTCGGATCGGGATTGTCGCGCAGGAATTCGATCAGCGTCGTCAGCATGCCCGGCGTGCAGAAGCCGCATTGCAGCCCGTGATTGTCGCGGAACGCCTCCTGCAGCGGGTGCATCTTGTCGGCAGACGGCGCGATGCCCTCAACGGTCAGGATCTCGTGTCCGTCCGCTTGCACGGCCAGCATCAAACAGGAACGCGCCGAGCGGCCGTCGAAGAGGATGGTGCAGGCGCCGCACACGCCATGCTCGCAGCCGAGATGCGTACCCGTGAGCCCCAATTGCTGGCGCATGAAATCGGCAAGGGTGTAACGGACTTCCACCTCTTCTTGATAGTTCTTGCCGTTGATCGTGACGGCGATGTTGCGTTTCCCACCCATGCTCAGGCCCTCCCCACTCGTCCATGCGCCGCGACCAGTGCCCGGCGGGACAATACCGCCGCCAGATGCTGGCGGTAGGATGCGGGAGCATGCACGTCCTCGATGGCATCGACTTTCCGGCATTCCTCGCAAAGCTGCCGGAATAGATCTTCGGAAGGGGTCTGACCAACCAGCGCCTTCTCCACATTCTTCATGCGAACCGGTCCAACCGCCACGCCGCCCAGAGTGAGCGAAGCGCGCTTGATCTTTCCGCTCGAATCCATTTCCAAAAGCGCTGCGGCCGAAGCGATGGCGAAATCGCCGTGCCGGCGGGCAAATTCCACAAAGCCATAGCCGTGGCCGGTGGGCCAGCGCGGGAATTTAACGGTGGTCAACAGCTCATTCGGTTCGAGCGCAGGCGTCATGAAGGCAACGGGAAAATCGGCGAAGGGGATATCACGCGTTCCGCCCGGCCCGGCGACGCTGACGGTCGCATCATGCGCCGCCGCCATGGTGACGAGTTCGGCCGAGGGATCCAGATGGCAGAGCGAGCCGCCGACCGTGCCGCGATTGCGCGTCTGGCGGTGGCCGACATTCAGGATTGCTTCATGAATGAGCGGGAAGCGCGCTTTCACGGCGTCCGAAAACTCCAGATCTCGCTGACGGGTCATGGCGCCCACTTCCAGCGCGCCATTGTTTTCCCGCAAATAAGAAAGCGCCTCGATCTTATTCAAGTCGATGATGTGATCGGGCAGCACATAACGCATGTTCAGCATCGGCATCAGCGACTGTCCGCCGGCCAGAAGCTTGGCGTTTTCCAGGCGCGAGAGCAGGCCCACGGCATCGGCGACGCTCCGTGGATCGTGATAGGAAAAGGGAGGTGGTTTCATCTATTCGATCCTATTCAGGCGCGCGGCAGGAATTTGGCGAATTTCGCGCGGATTCTTTCATCCAATGCCGTCGAATTGCGTACCACTGCGGGGAAAGTGTCCTTGCGCGACCAGGGCCTGCAGGCGTCGATCACTACGCGCGCATTGCGCCGGTCATCCTCGCTATACACCATCGGGTCGAGCACCGTGCTCCAGCAGCCGCGCAGGATTTCCAGATCCTCCCGCGGATCGACGCGCGTGCACATGGCCCAGATCACCTTGTCGATGTCGGCAGGATCGATGTCGTCATCCACCACCACGACGAAGCGATTGGCGTAAGCGCCGGCATGGCATTGGGAGGCGACCAGTCCGGCCTGTTTGGCGTGCCCGCCATAAAGCTGCTTGATCGCCACGGTAAGCCAAAGCCGGCTGCCGCCGGCCTCATGCGCCCAGACGCCTTTGACTTCGGGGATGCCCGCGGCCTCCAGCTGATTCCACACCGCACCCGAGCGATAGGTGCCGCGATAGAAGGAGTCATCGTCGGGCGGCACGCCCGGAATCGCGCCCATCAGAATGGGATTGTTGCGATGCATAAAGGTTTCGATGCGGATGGCGGGCTCTTTCTTCAGTCCACCGGCATAATAGCCGGTCCATTCGCCGAGCGGTCCTTCCGTGACCAAATCATTGGGATGCACAAAACCTTCGAATGCGATTTCGGCATGCGCAGGAATGGGCAGACCGGTGCGAGGGCCAGCGATGACTTCAATGGGTTCGCCAAGCAGGCCGCCCGCGGCGTCATACTCGTTCTTGCCGTATGGAATCTCCAACCCTGCGATCATGAAGAGGGTCGGATGCATGCCGCAAACCACCGCGATCGGGCATGGCTCGCCCTTCTCGTGATAGCTGCGCATGATGAGGTCGCCATGCTTGCCCTTGGAGCACATGACCGAGGCGACGTTCTTCTCCTGCGCCTGCACGCGATAGGCGCCGTAATTCACCCAGCCCGAATCGCGATGCTTCATCACCACCATGTCGCCGGTGCCGATGTAATAGCCGCCATCCAGCTCATGCCATTTGGGAACCGGGATTTTGAAGATGTCGATGTTCTTGCCTTCGTGGACATTCTCGAGCAGCGCGCCCGATTTCACCGTGGACGGCGGGATCATCCTCGCGTCCTTCATATAGCGCCGCCAATAATGCACCAGCTCGATGGCGCTGGAATCGGCAGGATTGCCGAGCGTCAGATGGATGCGCTTAATCGAGGTGAGGATGTTGGCCAGCACACGGTGGCCCCGTGGATAGCCCGGGATGTCGTCGAACAGGAGCGAGGGATTGCCGGTCTTGCGCTGGTAGAAATCGACAATGCCCCCGATCTCCTCCTCGCGGTCGGCACCCGAGATATGCTGGATCTCGCCGGCGGATTCCATTTTGGCGATCCAGCTTCTGAGATCCTGACTGCTCAACGCGTCCTCCTCGATGCCGCCCGCAATCTAACAGTGGTCACGGCCGACCGCATCAGCGACAGATTGAAAACCATCGGCGCGCAACAACGCGGCCAGCTCGCGCTTGATGCGTTGTGCGAGGCCTGGTCCTTGAAAGACCAACGCCGAATAGAGCTGCACCAGCGAGGCCCCGGCCCTGATCTTGGCATAGGCGTCGGCTCCGCTGGCCACACCGCCACAGCCAATGAGCGCAATGCGTCCCTTGGTCAAACGATAAAGCCGCCCCAAGCATTCGGTGGAGGGGTGAAGCAGAGGCGCCCCGGATAGGCCGCCGGCTTCCTTACTGTTCGGACTTTTCAGCCAGGAGGGACGTTCGATGGTGGTGTTGCCGACGATCAGGCCATCGATGCCCACGGCGAGCGCCACCTCGGCGATATCGTGCAATTCGCTGGGCGCGAGGTCTGGCCCGACTTTCGCCAGGAGGGGCGGGGGCTTGTTGGGGTCCGGCGCGGCGCGGTTGCGGGCAATCAGCGCGCGCCGCAGCAGATCCTCGATGGGCCCGCGCGCTTGCATGGCGCGCAAGCCCGGCGTGTTGGGCGAAGAGATATTGAGGACAAGATAATCGGCAAGGCCGGCCACCATCTCGATCCCGGCCACATAATCGGCCGCGCCATCCGTGGTGTCGCGGTTCTTGCCGACATTGGCCCCGACGAGGCCGGGCGCATGGCGTCGAGCCCGGCGCGCAGCCAGCCGCTTTACGAAAGCCGAAACGCCGCCGCTGTTGAAGCCCAGGCGGTTGATGACCGCTTCGTCCTCATCAAGCCGAAACAGGCGAGGCTTCGGATTGCCGGCTTGCGGCTTGGGAGTCACCGTGCCCGCTTCGACAAAACCGAAGCCCAAAGACAGCATCGCGTCGATGACGCGCGCGTCCTTGTCGAATCCGGCGGCAAGGCCGATGGGGTTGCCGAAATCCATGCCGCAGACCGAGATCTGCAGGATCGGATCGTCGGGCTCGGCATGGGCGCCGACCAGACCATGCTCAAGGGCGAACAGAGCGGCATGATGTGCCGTCTCCGGCGGAAGCGTGTAAAGCGCGCGCAACGCCAAGGCATCGACGGCGCTCATGGCTTGCCACCGAACAAACGGCGAAGCGCGCTCGCCAACACCGAAAAAATGAGGCGAAAACCGGAAATCGGTTTTGGCTGCGACTGCGCCTTTGGCGGCGTGCCGCCCGCGGCCGGTTGGGAAGCGGCAAGCTGCGCCCGCAAATTGTCCGCGAACTGGCCGATCAGCTGCTGCGCCACATCCTGGATCATGCCCGAGGCGCGGCCATATTGCGCCACGGCCCCCGAAAGCGTGAGATCCGTCTTCACCAGCACGCGCGTGCCAAGGGGCGAGGGTTCGAGATGAAAAACGACATTCGCATTGGCGCCGCCGCGTCCCTTTGAGTCTTTGCCTTGCGCTTTGACACGCGCTCTGTAGCCAGCTTCGTCGACATCGGTGAATTTCACCTGGCCGGCAAAGGTCAACGCGACAGGGCCGAGGCGCACCGAAACCTTGCCATTATACGTGTCCTTGTCGAGTACGCCTGTGAGCTCAGCGCCCGGCATGCAGGGCGCGATGCGCGGAATATCCATCAAGGTTTTCCACGCATCCTTGGGCGGAAGCGGCACTTCGAAATTGTTGTTGATCTCCATGATTTGCCCTACGAGCCCGCCAACCGCTGGAAGATCCAGCCTGCTGCGCCTAGAAGCGTTTCATCCTCATAGAGGCGGCCGATCAACTGAATGCCGATGGGCAGGCCGTTCGGTCCGCGATGGGTGGGAAGCGTGATGGTAGGCGTATGCAACGCCGTCCAGAATTCCTGGAATCTCGTATCGCCCGTCGACTCGAGGCCCTTGGGCGCCTCACCCGTGACCGCAGGCGCAAGCAGCACATCGGCTTCGCCGAAGATGTCGGGAACAAGGTCGCGGCATTCCTTGATGCGTTGAAGTGATTCGATGTAGCGCGCATAAGGAATCGTCAGACCGTCTTCGATCTGACGGGTGAGACCTGGACTGAGGAGCGCGCGATTTGTGTTCCATTCATGCGCCATGGAACGCGCGCACTCGACCGGATTGATGATGGTGCGGGCTTCGATCAGCGCATCGAAACTCTCGGGCAGGGCAACATCATGGAAAATCGCGCCCGCGGCCTGCAGCCGGCGTGCGCAATCCTCGATCGCGAACTGGGATTCCGCGAGCGCGTGGTCCCAAAATGGCGTGCGGCAAAGGCCGATTCTCGGCGCTGTTTCGCGTGAAGGCGTTCGATCGCGCCCCGTCAAAACGCTGGCGACGAGGTCGACATCATCGATGCTGCGTGCAATCAGCCCAATCGTGTCGCGGCTTTCAGCGGCGAATTTGATGCCGCCGCGAGAGATGAGATTGTAGGTCGGCTTGTAGCCGACGGCACCGCAGAATGAAGCCGGTCGCAACACCGAGCCACCCGTCTGGGTACCATAGGCGACCGCAGCCATATTGTCCGCGACGGCGGCGGCCGAACCGCTCGACGAGCCGCCGGGCGTGTGATCCAGATTGCGCGGATTGCGCGTGACATTCGGGGTAAGCCCGGCGAATTCACAGGTGACGGTCTTTCCCAGAATCACCGCGCCGGCGCGGCGGGCCAGCGCGACGCAAGACGCGTCCGCCGCCGTGCGATGATTGCGATAGATGGGCGAGCCCATGTCGGTGGGCATGTCGAACGTGTCGATGATGTCCTTGATGCCCAGCGGCACGCCGGCGAGCGCCCCTTTCGCACCCGCCCGATCAAGCGCACGCGCCTGATCCAGCGCGAGCTCCCTATCGACAAACGCCCAGGCCTTGACCTGCTTGTCGCGTTCTTCGATGCGATCCAGACAGTCGCGCACCACCGCTTCCGCGCTGAAGGCGCCGGTCGCGACGCCTTGGGCGATATCGCAGGCGGAGAGTTCGTTGAGGCGTCGTCCTGCCATTACCCTCTCGCGGCTTTGCCGGCAGCGGTGCCGGCGATCCTGCCGAAAACCGAACCCGCGGTCAGTCCTGTACCTCCGGGATAGTTGAAATAGAATATGCCGCCGACCAATTCTCCGGCCGCATAGAGGCCAGGTATCGGCTGGTAGTCCAAACTCATGACCTGCCCGTCATGGGCGATGCGAAGACCGCCGAAGGTGAAGGTGACACCGCAGGTGACCGCATAGCCTTCGAAGGGCGGTTTGTCGATCGTGTTCGCCCAATTGGATTTTGGAACAGCGAGGCCCTCGGTGCGTCTTCCGTCCTTGACGTTGGGATTGAACGGGATGTCGGCGCGCACGGCCGCGTTGTATTCGGCGATCGTCTTGACGAACTGATCGGCGTTCACGCCGTCGAGCTTTTTGGCCAACTCCTCGATCGTGTTGGCGGTCACCTTGGTGCATTGGCGGATATTGTATTCGTCACGCTGTAGATGCTTTGTCTTTTGATCCCAGATCTGCCAAGCGAATTGACCGGGCTGCTCGAGCACCACGCGACCATATTTGGCATAGGTGTAATTGCGAAAATCGGCGCCCTCATCGACGAAGCGCTTGCCCGTCGCGTTCACGAGGAGCGCGAAGGGGTAGGAATGTTTTTGAAACTGGTCGCCCACCGCAAGATCGCCGAATTCCGGCGCATTCATCTCCCATTGCACGGCGTGGCAGCCGGACCAATTGCCGTAAGGACTCGCGCCGATGGCGAGCGCCATGCGGATACCCTCGCCATTGTTGAAGCGCGTGCCGCGCACCTTGGCCAGATCCCAACCGGGGCCGAGATAGCGCGTGCGCATTTCGGCATTGGCCTCGAACCCGCCACAGGCCAGCACGACCGCGCGAGCTTTCAGCTCGCCCACCTCGTCTCCCGCCTTGAAGCGCACGCCCGAGACGCGCACGCCGTCATAGAGGAGATCGGTGGCGCGCGTGCGATAACGGATCTCGATGCCGTTCTTCTTGCCCGACGCCGTCAGCATGTCGACAAGGCCGGGGCCGCCGCCGATCGTCTCGAAGGTCAAGCCGCCCCAGAATTTGAATTTGCCGTCGATCTTGAACGCTTGGCGTCCGTAGATGGGCACGAAGCGGATGCCCTTCCGGCGCATCCAGATGAGCGTGTCGAGGCTCTTGGTGACAAGCGCCTCGCACAGATTGGGATCGGTGCGGAATTGCGTGACGCGGGCCATGTCGTCGAAAAATTGGTCCTGCGTGTAGGTGCCGAAATCGGTGGTATCGATTTCCGCCTGCGACAGGTCGGGCACCAGCGCCTTGATATCGTCCAGACCGTTATAGACGACGCGCATAGCGCCCGCGGTGAAGCGGCTGTTGCCGCCTGATTCTTCTTCGGGCGCTGCCTCGAGCATGAGGACAGACGCGCCCGCCTCGCGCGCGGCAAGGGCAGCACAGAACGCAGCATTGCCGCCGCCGACAACAATGACATCCCACTCTTTCATGGACTCAACCGCCGGCCCCCGCCGTCCCCCCATGCGCTTTCGACCAGCCGCGCGGATCGCGCATGAAGGCCTCTATGTCGTCCAATTTCTTGCTGTCGAATTTTTCGCTTCTCTTGGCCTCGGCCAGCACATCCCACCAGGTCGCCAATGCATGATGCGCAACGCCCAGATCGGTCAGCAGCTTCAACCCTTCGGGAAAGATGTCGTAATAGAAGACGACGAAGGTGTGATCGCATTTCACCCCGGCCTTGCGCAACGCGTTGATGAAATTCACTTTGCTGCCGCCGTCAGTCGTCATGTCCTCGACCAAAAGGACGCGGCTTCCGTCCTTGACCTCGCCTTCGATCTGGGCGTTGCGTCCGAAGCCTTTGGGCTGCTTGCGGACATATTGCATCGGCAGGCCCAGCCGGTCGGCCATCCAGGCGGCGAACGCGATCCCTGCCGTCTCGCCGCCCGCCACCGCATCAAACGCCTCGAACCCGACATTGCGGGCGATGGTCGAAACACCAAAATCCATCAGCGCATTGCGCACGCGCGGGAAAGAGATCAACCGCCGGCAATCGGTATAGACCGGACTTGCCAGCCCAGAGGTGAAGATGAAGGGTTTATCCGTGTAAAAGCGCACCGCTTCCACTTCGAGCAGCATCCTGGCGGTCAGTTCCGCGATGGTCTTCTTGTCAGGGAAGCTGGGAGATTGGGTCATGTTAATCCGATTTTCTCGCGCTCAATGTGCAACAACCTTCCATTGTATCGTTTCGCCGCCGCGATGAATAAGCGCGCGCTCTTCCGGGCCATCGACTCTCATGTCCTCCGGAGCGGTCCAAGTGCTGCGTTCCAATGTGATGGTCTCGGTGTTTGGCGGCAGGCGATAATGTTTGGGGCCATTCAATGAGGTAAAAGCCTCCAGCCTGTCCAGTGCGTTCTCTTCCGCGAACACTTGGGCATAGGATTCGATGGCCACGGGCGAGTTGAACAGGCCGGCCGCGCCCACGACATTCAGCTTTTTCGTCACCGGGTGAGGCGCGGAATCGGTGCCGAGGAAGAAATTCGAGGCGCCCGAGGTCGCAGCTTTGCGCAAGGCGTCGCGGTCTTCGCGGCGTTTGATCACCGGCATGCAATACATATAGGGCCGGTTGCCATAACCGAGCCAATCGGTGCGGGTCAACATCAGATGGTAGGGCGTGATGGAGCCGCCGACCTGCGGCGCGTTTGCGCGCACGAAATCCACGCCATCGCGCGACGAGACATGCTCCAGCACGATGAAGAGCCCCGGAAAATCCTTGGTCATGGGCGCGAGCCGCCGCTCGATGAACACCGCTTCGCGGTCGAAGACGTCGATTTCCGGATCGGCTTCCTCGCCATGGATGAGGAAGGTCATGCCGATCTTTTCCATGCGCGCCAGCACGCGGCGGATGCGCTGAAAATCCTTCACGCCATAGGCGGAATTGGTCGTCGCATTGGCCGGATACATTTTGACCGCGGTGAACACGCCTTCGCGGAAGCCGGTTTCCACGTCGTCCGGATCGGTTGCATCGGTGAGGTAGCACGTCATCAGCGGCTGGAAATTCGAACCTTCCGGCAGCGCCTCCATCAGGCGATTGCGATAGGCGATGGCGTCCTTTACGGTCAGAACCGGCGGCAGCAGATTGGGCATGATGATGGCGCGGCCGAAATGGGCCGCCGTGAAGGGAAGTGCCGCCTTCAGCATGGCCCCATCGCGCACATGCAGATGCCAATCGTCGGGCTTCCTGATGGTGATGCGGTCCGCCATGCGCTCCTACTCGGCAGGGACGAAAGTCTTATGGCCTTGGCCGATGGGCGCGGCCGCGGCGGAAAACGTTTCGGCGATCGGATCATTGATCATCGCGCCCGTGAGATCGGCGACGCGTTTGAAACCACGCTTCTCGCACCATTCCGCAAGCTCGTCGATGATGGCAACCAGCGAGGACGGATTGCGGAAGATGATGTAGCCGAGCATCACGGCGGTTGCTCCGGCCAGCATATATTCGACCACGTCCTCGACCTTGCAGATACCGCCGCAGCCGATCACGGGAATTTTCACGCGCTGCGAGACCTGATGCACCATGCGCATAATGATCGGTTTGATGCCGGGCCCGGAAATGCCGCCGAATTTGTTGCCGATGGCGGGGCGGAACGTATCGATGTTGATTTTCAGGCCCAGGATGGTGTTCGAGACCACCAGCGCGTCGGCGCCGCCCTCTTCCGCCGCAAGACCGATGGCGACAACGTCGCCAGCATTGGGCGAGAGCTTCACCCAGACGGGCTTGTCGGTGGCGGCGCGAATGAGTTTGGTGACCTGAAAGGTGTGATCCTCATGCAGCGCGAAATTGCCGCCGCCCGGATTGCGCGTCGGGCACGAGATGTTGACCTCGATCACGTCCACATCGGGATGGGCTGAGACTTCGCGCGTCATAGCCTCGAAATCTTCGGCGGTCGTTGAAGAAATGGAGGCCACCAGCGGCGGCGTGAAGCGGGCATAATCGGGCACCTGATGGCCGAGAAAATATTCGATGCCCTTGGTGGGCAAGCCGATCGAATTGATCATGCCGCATTCGAGCTCGGCGACGCGCGGCGTCGGATTGCCGATGCGGAATTCGCGCGACACCGTCTTGGCCACCAGCGCGCCCAGGCGGTTGATGTCCATCACCTGGGCGAGATCGGTCGAGAATGCGCCAGAGGCCGGCATGATCGGATTCTTGAGATCAACCGTGCCGATTTTGACCGAGAGATCTACCATCCCACGCACTCCTGCAGATTGAAGACTGGGCCTTCGATGCAAACCCGGCGCAATTCCTTGTGACCATCGATCTCGAACGTGCGCACGCACACGTAGCAGGGGCCAAGCCCGCAAGCCATGATCTGTTCCATGGCCACTTCGCCCGGGATGCCGTGTTTCTTGCCAAGCTCCTTCATCAGGAACATCAGACGGTTCGAGCCGCAGGTGTAGAAGGCATCGGCCTTCTTGGCCGCGATCAGCCGCTCCAGAATGGCTTTGACATTCTCGACCGCGCTGGTGCCGTCCGTATCGAGCACGCGGATGACCTCGCCCACTTTGCCGAAGAGCCCGTCGACCATCACCAAGTCCGGCGAGCGGGCGGACAGAACGGCGGTGACACCGACGCCGTTCTCGGCCGCGAGCTGGGAGACCGGCCCCATGGTGGCGAGCCCCACGCCACGGCCCAACACGACGATGTTCTTCCAACCCGGCTTCAGCGAAAACCCGATCCCGAGCGGCCCGACCATGTTGCAGTTGCCGCCGGCCTCGAACGTCGCCATGCCCTTGGTGCCGCGCCCGGCGCATTTGTAGAGGAACTCGATGTTCCCTTCCTCGCGGTCGATGCGATAGACACTTTGGGGCCGGCGCAGCCAAAGATCGCCATCATCGGGAGAGGGGCAAAGGATATTGAAAAACTGCCCTGGCCTGGCCGCCAGCGCCTTGGGCGAGGCTTTGACGATCAAATGCTTGTACTCTGAATTCACCCAGACATTGGAGACGACCTTGGCCAAGGTTTCCTCGGCCGGGATGTGCGGGGTGCTAACGGCTTCGTTCGCCCCACCGACGATATAAGGCTTTGAACAGAAAGAAGTATTTTTCATGGTGCGGTTGGATCATGATCGCCGTTGAGGTCATTCAAGCTGGCCTATGTTCAAAAATCAACATATTTCCTTTTTTTGGTACAGTTTCGGTTAGCGCGAGCCGGACGGCCGGTCCATTCTCGGTCTTTGCTTGACGAATGGCCGATGCACGCTGAAAACAGGCCCACAATCATCGCCAACAGAAGGAATTCCCCATGGACGCGGCACAGGAAAAGGGCGGGCATGATCCGACCATCCCCGGCCCCAAGCACAATCAAGACCAGCCCGTCGTCTGGGAGCGCTGGCAAAAAAAACGCACCTTCGTGCGTGCCCTGGAAGGCACCTACAGCCATCTGACGAAAGAGCTGTTGGACCAGCCCCGGGTCATCTCCTCCAGAAGCGTTCCCTGGAAGGGCGGTCCCAACCTTTACGGCAAGCATGTGATCGCGCCGGGCGCCGCGGCCAAGATCACGCAGTCCATCGAATCCCACATCGAGGCCTATGCACCGGGCGCATACAGCCAGAAGCACGGCCATCTGAATTCTGCGTGTTTCTACATCATCAAGGGGCGCGGCCACGACGTCCATGACGGCAAGCGCATCGAATGGAAAGCGGGCGATGTGATGTTCGTGGAGAATGGCTGCGTACATCAGCACTTCAACGATGATCCGGACAATGAAGCGATCCTGCTGGTGTTCAAGGCCAAGCCGCTGTTCCTGTTCATGCACCTGCTGTTCCAGAAGATGATTTCCTATCCTCCGACCACGCTGCCGAAAGGCCATGAGGACTGGACGCCCCCAACCGATCTCTAATTCGAGCCAAACGGAGCTTAGGAATGAAAGTCCTTGAAGAACGCGATGTCGCCCATGTCGGCGACAAGACCTGCACCTTCCGCACCGACGACATCAAGACTTCCGCGGAATTCCGCAAAGCCTATGAGCACGCCCTCAATGTGATCAGCGCCGAAGACCAGCCCTTCGAACAATCGCCCGACGGTCTGATCAAGCATCTGGTGCATGAGAAGATGGGCACGCGCGAGCATTGCGTCGATGCCTATATGCTATTCCTGAAGACGGGCGAGCGCTCCGGAAAGCATCGCCATATGTGGGAAGAGGTGGTCTTCGTCGCCGAAGGATCGGGCTATGATTTGCACTGGGATCTCAAATTCGACTGCATCGATGCGTATCAATGGGATTGGGAAACCGAGCCGCGCAAATCGGAATGGACGCGGGGCGATTTCATCTATGTCCCGCCTTTTACGATCCATCAGCATTTCAGCATGGGCAAGGACGAAGCGCGGCTGATCGTGATCAGCAACCGCATCGTCAAGGCGATGGGATTCGACTGGCTCGATCAGTTGGAGAACGCACCGGGCGCGTGAGGTATAAGATCAGCCCCTCACCCTGACCCTCTCCCCCCATGGGGG
>JAXDMY010000072.1:0-2760 GCA_034665805.1 Alphaproteobacteria bacterium | reverse complement strand
CCGCGTTGCTGGAAGTGGAGAATTTCGGTTGTTTAGCCACTGGGCCTCCCGCTGCTTCTTGGAATGAGGCGCAAGGATACGCGAGTCCGGGCGCGCCTAGCCCACTGGCCGGCCGAGGCGCTCGCTTATGACAAATGTTGTGTTTTTAATACATTAATTTTTGCATTTCGTCGCAATAAAGCTAGCGCTTGTAACCGCTCACGGCTAGAGTGTTGCTCGGACGCAATAGGACTTAGGGATAGTGAAAAAGACCGATCATCGCCGGAGCGCAATATAAAGCGCCACGATTAGGCATGGGGACTTGAAAGCCGGGCAATGCCCGGCTTTTTTATTTCGCGGTTTTATTTACGGTTTCATTTCACGGTCGACGGAGCGCCGGGCGGTACGCTGCGCGGGTCGCCGGGCGATGCATTGCGCGCCTCCCGATCCCAAACCCGGGACATGGTGAACCCACCTGAACGCCCGCCCTTGAACCCCACCACCTCGATGAGGCGCTGCCCGTCCTCCGAGACGCTATAACGCTCTTCGAAGGGAGGGTGATCGTCGTCGGGGTCGCCCGATTGCACCACCAGCGTCTTATCGTCCCAGCCGCAGAGGGGCGGTGGACCATCACCTTGGGTTCGCGCCCGCATATCGCGCCCTCGAGGCTGGCCATCGTCGTCCGCCGGCTTTTTTCGATGATGATGCGGTTTCAAGTCGGCGACCGGCTGATAAACCTGGGCAACGCCCGCCGACGTGATAGCGACCACACCGGCAACTTGCTTGATCTCGAGCTCTTTGCCCGGCCAGCGTAAACCCTCGCTCAACGCGCCCACCGCCGGCACGGACGGAGCACCGGCGCCTCCGGCACTGGGGCCGCCACCGCCGCCGCGGCCGCCCCGTCCGCCCCGTCCGCCGCCACGGCCGCCTTGGCCGCCTCGGCCGCCGGCGGAACCGGAACCGGCAGAACCGCTCGCGGGGCCGTCAATCTGGGAGAGAACGAGGCGCTGCGGGTCATCGCTGTCCGCCTCATTGAGTTTCCACTGCCCGCTGAAATCCACTCCGGGCGGCGGCGCCAACGCCAACTTCTCGCTTGCGCACGAAGAAAGCATCATCAGCGCTACAACCAACGCAACTCGCATACCCACCTCTGTTGTAACTCAGCCGCTGACCCGCTCGAGCCGGTCGATTCGAGAGGCTTATAATGACTGAATGCGGAGGCCGGGCAAATGGCCGTTGCGGTCGTGGGCCGACCAAAGTGGGTAAAGCGGTTCAGCTCGCGGTATCGTGATTTCTGGATAGCCAGACGCGGCCTTCGAATGGCTGAAAGCACACTCGCACGGGTTCGGCTCTACGCGTCATTTGCGTACCGCACTTGATCTTACCGTCCGCGAGATCGGCGCGAATCAAATCGACGAGACTGGCGCTGGGCTCGCCTGCTTCGGTCGGCGGCAGCGCATGCGCGAGGATGCGCGCCTGAATGCCGTCGCGCCGCGTCGAATTGCCGATTACCCCGCGCTTGAAGCGATCGAGCACGACCAGCACCGAACTCAACGTATTGTCCGTCACGTCGCTCGGTCGTCCGGTGCCGCCAACGAAGCGCAAGTGCAGCAATCCGCCCACGCCGCGTCCTTCGTCATGCAGGCACAAGGCAAGCGCCCCATGCAATTCGGCGATCAACAAAACGGGTTCGGGCGAGACCTGATAAGTGTCCGGCGCGACTAAAACTTCCGTGAGATCTTTTAGCACCAAGTGCGGACCCTTTTTTGCCCCCCAGATGCTGCCCTTACGCGAGCATTCTGGCTGCTAAGCGAATCACGGTTTCAAGTCAAAAACCGTTCCCATAGCGTGCGCCGTTATCAGTTTATACCGGCATGTTATTAGCGCCCGGGGCCCCGCCGCGGCTACACTACCTGGCTATGTATCGTTATGATGTGATGGACAAAACGCTCGTCAACGAGCGCGTCACGCAGTTTCGCGATCAAACGCGGCGTTTTCTGGCCGGCGAATTGAGTGACGATGAATTCCGGCACCTGCGCCTGCGCAACGGTTTGTACCTACAGCGCCATGCGCCGATGCTGCGGGTTGCGATACCTTATGGCCTGTTGTCGTCCGTACAGCTGCGCGCCTTGGCCGCCATTGCCAGACGCTACGATCGCGGCTACGGACATTTCACCACCCGCCAGAACATCCAGTACAACTGGCCGAAGCTCGAGGAGGTGCCGGACATCTTGGCCGACCTCGCCTCCGTCGAGATGCACGCGATTCAAACCAGCGGCAATTGCATCCGCAATACCACCTCGGATCATCTTGCGGGAGTGACGCGGAACGAACTCGAGGATCCGCGGCCCTGGTGCGAAATCATCAGGCAGTGGTCGACGTTCCACCCCGAATTCACTTACCTGCCGCGCAAATTCAAGATCGCCGTCACCGGCGCCCCGCAGGACCGCGCCGCTTCGCTGGTCCATGATGTAGGCGTACACATCGTGCGCGGCCCCAATGGCGAACTCGGATTCGAAATCCTCGCCGGCGGAGGGCTTGGCCGTACGCCCATTATCGGCCAGGTGGTCCGGGAATTCCTGCCGCGCGAGCACTTGTTGTCATATCTCGAAGCCGTACTGCGGATCTATAACCTGGAGGGGAGGCGCGACAACCTGACCAAGGCGCGCATCAAGATCCTGGTCAAGTCTCTTGGTATCGAGGAATTCAGGCGGCGGGTCGAGGCCGAGTGGGCATTGATTCGAGACAGCCGGTTGCGCGTGGCTGAGGCCGAGGTCGCTC
>JAXDMY010000071.1:0-4310 GCA_034665805.1 Alphaproteobacteria bacterium | reverse complement strand
GTCATCATTCCCGCCGGCGGCAATCCCGGCGCAGGCGCCGGCGGCGACGGCATTCTCATCGCGATGGACCCCAATATCCCCGAACTGATGAGCACCGCGCGGCCCGAGAAATTGCTGAAGAATGACGGCAGCGTCGTGACGCAGTTCGTGAAAAGCGTGGCCGTGCCGGAGCCCAACATGGCCAAGGCCAATCGCGCCTTCGACACTGGCACGAAAGTCTTCAACTTCAAATCTTTCCTCAGCGCCAATGCGATGCGGTCAACCAATTCGCTCGACGGTTTGGACGATTGCTCCAGCAACAATTCCACCACCTGCGCCGTGCAGTCGATCAAGGTTCCGATCATGGTCGCCGCCATGGGCGCCTATCACTTTGTCCGCGATCAGGAGATCATCTACGACAAATCCGCCAGCAAGGATAAGGACTATGTCGTAATCGAAGGGGCAGTGCACGGCTATACGCCCTGCAAGCCTTGCGAAACCACGCCGGGCCAATATTCCAACAGTGTGAAGAATCTGTTCGATTACATGGCCGCATGGACCAACAAGCGATTCTAACTGACGTACCAGTTTGGAGAATGTCATGAAATTTCATGCGCTGATCGCCGCCATCCTTTGTGCCGCCGCTCCGGCGGCGTTCGCCCAGACCGTCTGGCCGAACCAGAAGGAAGCGGATTACGTCATCAAGGATTTCCATTTCGCCGACGGCGAGACGATCCCTGAGCTGCGCATGCATTACATGACGCTCGGCACGCCCAAGCGCAACGCAGCTGGCGAAATCACCAATGGCGTCGTGCTGCTTCACGGCACCAGCGGGTCGGGCAAGAACTGGCTGCTTCCCACGTTGGCGGACGAGCTATACGCCAAAGGCCAACCGCTCGATGCGTCCGAAACTTTCATCATCATCCCCGACAGCATTGGCGTCGGCGCTTCGAGCAAGCCGAGCGATGGGCTAAAGGGCAAATTCCCGCATTACCGCTATCACGACATCGTCGAAGCGGAACATCGCGTCGTCACCGAAGCGCTCGGCATCAAGCATCTGCGGCTGGTGCTGGGCAGTTCCATGGGCGCCATGCAGACATGGATGTGGGGCGAGATGTATCCCTACCTGATGGATGGGTTGGTGCCGATCGCGAGCCAGCCCATCGGCATCAGCGGGCGCAATTGGATCAACCGCCGCATCCGCATCGAGGCGATCAAGCACGATCCGGATTTCAACAACGGCTTTTACGAGAAGAACCCCACCCACTGGATCTACACCGCGCCATCCGGAGCCATGGGCACCGAAAGCGATTACCAGATTCAGCTTCTGGCGCCGACGCGCGAAGCGGGCGATGCCATGTACAAGAAGCTGGTCGAAGAAGCGAGCAAGGCCGATGCCAACAACACTCTCTACGGCATCGAGGCGGTGATGGATTACGACCCGTCAAAGGATTTGGAGAAGATCAAGGCCCGGCTGATGGCGATCAACTCCGCGGACGATGAAGCCAATCCGCCCGCGCTGCATGTGATGGAGCCTGCGATTAAGCGCATCCCCAACGCGAAATATGTGCTGATCCCGCAAAGCCCCGAGACGCATGGTCACTACACGCATTTACGCGCCGCGATCTGGAAACCGCATCTGGTGGAGTTCCTGAAGACTCTGCCGCCGGCGAAGTAACCGATGCACCCTTATATAATGGCCGCAATCGGCGGCGTTCTCATCGGGCTTTCCGCGGTGCTTCTCATGGCGTTCAGCGGCCGGATCGCAGGCGTCAGCGGCATTGTCGGCGGCCTCTTGCCGCCCAAGCCTGTCACCGACCGCAGCTGGCGGCTCAGCTTCGTTCTCGGACTTGTGCTGGCGCCGCTGATCCTGCGCATGGCGACGGGGGCGAGCGGTATCGGCGCGCCGGCGGTTGATTACCCCGCCTTGTTGGCGGCCGGGCTTCTCGTCGGCGTAGGAACCGCTGCCGGTGGCGGCTGCACTTCCGGGCATGGCATTTGCGGGTTGGCGCGGTTGTCGCCGCGTTCGGCCTTTGCGGTGGCAGTCTTCATGGCGGCGGCGATCGTCACGGTCTTCGTGACACGGCATCTGGTGTAGGAAGCAGCAATGGGCGAAACCACCGTCGGGGTTCTTACCGGGCTGCTTTTCGTTTTGGGCCTGTGTTTGTCGGGGATGGCCGACCCGTCGGTCGTACTCGGCTTTCTCGATCTGGCGGGCAATTGGAACCCCGCGCTCCTCTTCGTCATGGCCGGTGGTGTTTCCGTAACCTTCATCGGCTATCGCATCGTGTTCGGCAGGAAACGCCCGCTCTGGTCCAAAAGTTTTCAACTGCCTACGGCCGGCGCCGTTGATGCGCACCTGATATCCGGCGCCGCTATTTTTGGAATTGGCTGGGGCCTGGCCGGTTATTGTCCCGGGCCGGCGCTGGTATCACTCGCGAGCGGGCGTCCTCAAGTTCTGGTCTTCGTCGTTGCCATGCTTGCGGGCATGGTCTTCGTGCGGTGGATGCGTGCGCGACCGAGAGCTGCGATCGCGGCGACGAGTGAGGCGTAACCAACACGCAGAAGAGCTCACCGGAAGCTGTAGTCGTAGCCTTCCAGCTGGCTCAGCAGGTTCTGCGGTGCATCCGTGGCAGTAATACGGCCTTCGACCCGCGGCGACACGGGCGAAAACTTAGCCAGATATTCGCGCAAGATGTTGTGCATGGTGATGTTCGCGCGGCGTGGATTTCTTACTTTTTCCAGCCGGCAGAGCGTGTCGTTCGGATCGCCTGCGCGCTCGCACGCGGCGATGAGATAGGTCTTCCGAAGATCGATAGGCCGGTCCGCGACCATGATCGAATTCACGCGCTTGCCAAAATCATTGCGCATGGTGAATTTGACCGCCATGCCCTTGAAGCGAACGACCCAGCCGCCGAAGCGATTGGCGGGATCCTTTGCGAACACATTGTCCAATTCCCGTTCCAGCCAGTCCCAGAGCTGCCGCCCCGTGGCCTCGCCGTATTTGGCTTCGCTGTCGTCGGGGATCATGCTCCAGAGGTGGTCGTTGGTGATCGGCGCTGCCGTTTTTCCGTCGGCCACGATCGGCGGGCAGAAGCGGAAGCCGTTGCTCAAGGCGATATCGGGCTTCAATCTCCACATGATCGCGTCCGTGATCAAATTGTCCATCGGGTTTTCGATCACATAGTAGCGGACGAGAGTTGTGTTGGTGCTGCCAACGACCGTGCGAAGCCGATTTTGATAGGGCGCGCTGACTTCGGCCACCAGATCGAGCATGTCTTTGTCTGCGGGGTATTTTTCCGGGTCCGCATCGAGCAGCGCGTAGCGGCTGTCCTTCACTTTACCGTCTTCCACAATCACATCGAGGCGCGCCACAAAGGAACCGAACGCCCCAGGTTCCGTCACTTTGCTGTATTTGCCCGCAATCGGTGTGCGCACCCGTTCATGCGTATCCGCGCCCAGGATGAAATCCGCACCCCGCACGTCCGGCTTGTTGGCCAGGTCCACTTGTTGCGCGAGCCCCATATGGGTCACCAGGGCTACCATCGCGCAACTCTCATAATCGCGCAGGACGCGGATGTACTTGGCCACATTCGCTTCCGGTTTCGTGAAGGCGATGCCATAGCTGTAAGCCGGCGATTGGCGCCTGGGTGTCAGCGGATCGTTGTATCCGATGAAACCGATCTTCACCCCACCCACCTGCCTCGTCCAGTAAGGCGGAAAAATGAGTTCGCCATTCAGATCGGCGTTGGGGTTGGAAATGGTCTTGGCGTTTGGCGGATAGGGCGCGTGAAACATATTGGCGCAGGTTTTCTGGGCGCGGTATGCGCCGAGGTTCCTCAGCATCATTTCCTTGCCGTAGATCACCTCCCAATTCCCGGGCAGCACCAAGTCGTAGCCGATGCGGTCCATGAGCGGCACAAGGGCGCGGCCTTCGCTCAACGCGGCCACGCCCCCGCCCTGAAAGCAATCGCCCCCATCGATCAGAATCGTGTTGCCGGGATTTTCCGCGCGCAATGTGTCGATCATGGTCTTAAGGACGCCGAAGCCGCCGCGCTTCCTGAAGACTTCCCTCTGGTTCTCGAAGAAGAACTCATCGTGGGTATGCAGTTGTGCGTGAATGTCGGCGGTGTGCAGAATGGTGAACCTGCTGGCCTTGCCGCTCTGTACGGCGCTGCTCCTCGCCAAATCATCGCGTCTGTCATTCGGCGCACCCAAGGCAATGAGGGGGCTCATTGCGAGGCCGGCCCCGATCGCGCCGAATGCGCGCAGCATCTGGCGTCGCGGGATTTGGTCGCCGGAATCGCCGCCGGCCGTACGAGCGACGCCTT
>JAXDMY010000070.1:0-31428 GCA_034665805.1 Alphaproteobacteria bacterium | reverse complement strand
CACGATCAGGGGCTCTTCCAGTTTCGCCTCGGGATCGGGCTGCAGCTTCCCATCGATCATCTTCAGGCGGTGATGCGTGACCACCGCCATTTCCTTCGCGAAGCCCTCGACGTGCTGGGCCTCCTTGGCGATGAAGGAGAGCGGGATGAAGAGCGGGAAATAACAATTGTCGTGGCCGGTCTCCTTGATACGCCGGTCTAGGTCCTTTTGGATCTGTTCCCAGACCCCGTAGCCCCAGGGCTTGATGATCATGGAGCCGCGGACCGGGGAGGGTTCGGCCATGTCGGCCTCGCGCACCACGGCCTGGTACCAGTCGGGGAAATTCGACTTGTTCCCCGTCATGCGGTGCGCGCTCAAGGCTCTTTGCATCTAGTGTCCCGATTCCGAAATTCGCTTCATCTCTATATAGCGCTCCGGGCGAATTTCGGAATCAAAGGGCACTAGCGTGGCGAATCCGAAATTCGCAACAGTCTGGGCAACACTCGAGGCGAATTTCGGATTCAGAGCCACACTAGCAAATCATTGAATCCTAGTGTCGTTTCGGTTCCGAAGTTCGCCAGGAGCCCGATATCGATGGTCTAGTGACCTTCGGAACCACGACACTAGGGCTCCAAATGGCCACATTGGTGTTATCTGTAGGATTGCGTAGAACTATCCCAAGCGATTCGCCATAAAAAGAGCCATCATGGCCAGGCTTTCCCGACCCTTTTCCGGTTTCGAATGGATGGTGGCGGCGCGCTATCTGCGCGCCAAGCGCCAGGAGAGCTTCATTTCCGTCATTTCCGGGTTCTCGTTGGTCGGCATCGCGCTCGGCGTCGCCACGCTCATCATCGTGATGAGCGTGATGAACGGGTTCCGCGCGGAACTTCTGGGCCGCATCCTGGGATTGAACGGCCACCTCATCGTGCAGAGCCTCACCGGGAACATCCCGGATTACGACGCCCTGGCGGCCCGCCTGCGCGTGATTCCCGGGGTCACCAGCGCCGCTCCCCTCATTGAGGGGCAGGTCCTGGTGAACGCCGAAGGCGCGTCCTTCGGCGGGCTGGTGCGCGGCCTCGAAACCGAGGATTTGAAACGGCTGACCACGGTTTCCTCGACGCTTTCTGCCGGTGCGCTCGAAGGGTTCGACGATGGCGAGTCCGTCATCCTGGGCGCAAGGTTGGCCGAGCGTCTGGGTCTGGTGCCGGGCATGATGGTGACGCTTGTCGCCCCCAAAGGTGCGGTGACGCCCTTCGGCACGACGCCGCGCATCAAGGCGTATCGGGTCGCCGGCACATTCCGCGTCGGAATGTCCGAATACGACCAGACCTACATCTTCATGCCGCTGCAGGAGGCGCAGCTGTTCTTCGGCCTCGATATGGCGGTGCAGGGGATCGAGATCATGGTGGCCACGCCCGATCAGGTTCAGGCCTGGCGTGCGCCGGTTGCGGCCGCGGTCGGACCTTCCGCCCGCCTTATCGATTGGCAGCAGATGAATTCGAGCCTGTTCGGCGCGCTCACCGTCGAGCGCAATGTCATGTTCCTCATCCTAACCTTGATCATCCTGGTCGCGGCGCTGAACATCATCTCCGGCCTCATCATGCTGGTGAAGGACAAGGGCGGCGACATCGCGATCCTGCGCACCATGGGCGCGACACAGGGCGCGGTGATGCGGATCTTCTTCATTGCGGGGGCCGCCATCGGCACGATCGGGACGGTTTCGGGCGTTCTCATCGGCATCGTGTTTTGCGCCAATATCGAAACCATCCGGCAATTCCTTTCGCGCGTCACGGGAACGACCCTGTTCGATCCGACGATCTATTTCCTCAGCCAGATGCCGGCGAAGGTCGATCCCTACGATGTCGTATCGGTCGTGCTGATGGCGCTCACGCTGTCCTTCTTCGCGACGCTTTATCCCTCATGGCGCGCCGCAAGGCTCGATCCGGTGGAAGCGCTTCGTTATGAATGACGGGAGTCCCCTGCGGCTCGACCGCGTGACGCGCATCTACAAACAGGCCGGGCGGGAACTCATCGTCTTTCGTGATGTGTCCCTGGTTTTGGCGCCGGGCGAAATCGTGGCGCTGGTCGGGCCATCTGGCGCGGGCAAGTCCTCGCTTCTGCATATCGCGGGGCTGCTCGAAGCGCCGTCCACGGGCGAGGTCTACATCGAAGGGGAGGCGGCCTCGCAACTGTCCGAGCGGCGGCGCACCGAGATTCGCCGCCGTGCGCTCGGCTTCGTCTATCAATTCCATCATCTGTTGCCGGAATTCACCGCCGAAGAGAATGCAGCCATGCCGCGGCGGATTGCAGGCGCGGACCGAGAGGCGGCGCAGAGCGAAGCGAAGCGCCTGCTTACGCTCGTGGGTCTGGCGGAGCGCATGGACCACCGGCCGGCGCAGCTTTCCGGAGGCGAGCAGCAACGCGTCGCCATGGCCCGCGCGCTGGCCAACAATCCGCGTGTCCTGCTGGCGGACGAGCCCACCGGAAATCTCGATACAAGGACGGCGGACGGGGTGTTCGAGATGTTGATCAATTTGGTCCGCTCGGAAGGGCTGTCCGCTCTCATCGCCACCCACAATTACGAGCTTTCCAAGAAGATGGACCGCACGCTGATGCTCGACAAAGGCGTACTGGTCGAACGGCCACCGGTTTAGTTCTCTTTTTGTTCTTGACAGGCCTGTTGAGAACAGAATAAGAACACTGCCTCTTTGAGTCTGGGAGGTGGACATGGCGCTTTGGTTTCAGGAAGCAGTGGCGGCAGTGAGCATGTTGATATTCGTGGCCTCGGCGCTCGTACTGTCCTTCGTTGGTGGGGCGCTCCTGACCTGATTGGCGTCAAAGGACCGGGATTAGTCCTGTGGACGCTCGGTCGAAGGCCCGTGCGCGCGGTGGGCCGCTGGCCGATACTCGCAGAACACGAATCCCTATTAGGTGATCCATGGGCGCATCGCCCGTCTCGGCCAAATCCGGTTACGCGAATTTCGTCCATTTGCGCGTGCGCAGCATCTATTCGCTCCTGGAAGGCGCGGTCCGCCCCAAGGAATTGGCGAAGCTCGCGCGCGAGATGCGCATGCCGGCGGTCGCCGTCACCGACACCAACAATCTGTTCGGCACGTACGAGATATCGGACGCGCTGGCCAAGAACGGCGTTCAGCCCATCGTCGGCGTCACTTTGTCGGTCGATCTGGAACCGGATGCGGCTCCCCAAACCCATACCCAGATGCCGCGCTCCTATCCTTCCGTCGCGCTCCTGGTGAAGGATGACCAGGGTTATGTTCAGCTCTCCAAGCTTCTCTCCAGCGCCTATCTGGATGTGGGCGCGGGAGAGCTTCCCCACGCTTCGGCCGAGCACCTTGCCGCCTATGCGCAGGGCCTCATCCTTCTCACCGGCGGTCCGAACGGGCCGCTCAATCGCCTTCTTGCCGAGGGGCAGCCTCAGGCGGCCGAGCTTCTCCTGGACAGGCTCGCCAATATGTTCGGCGACCGGCTCTATGTCGAATTGCAGCGCCACGGTCTTCCCAACGAAGCGGCGGTCGAAGAGAAGCTGATCGATCTTGCCTATGCCAAGGGCATACCGCTCGTCGCCACCAATGACGTGCATTTCGGCCGCGAGGACATGTACGAGGCCCATGACGCGTTGCTTTGCATCTCGGACGGCACCTTTCTCGATGTGGAAGACCGCCGCCGGCTGACGCAAGAGCATCGCTTCAAGAACGCGGAGGAGATGGCGGTGCTGTTCGCCGATCTTCCCGAAGCGATCGAGAACACGATCGAGATTGCGCGGCGCTGCGCCTTCCGGCCCAAGAAGCGCAATCCCATCCTGCCGCAATTCATTCCCGAATCCGGCTTGACGCCCGCCGATGAATTGCGCGCCCAGGCGCAAGCGGGGCTGAAGCGGCGGCTCGCGGACCATGGGCTCTTCGGCGAAGAGAAAACCTATTGGGCCCGGCTTGAATTCGAGCTCGGCGTCATTATCGGCATGAATTTCCCCGGCTATTTTCTGATCGTCTCGGATTTCATGAAATGGACGCGCGCGAACGGCATTCCGGTGGGCGTGCGCGGTTCGGGCGCGACCTCGCTTGTCGCCTGGGCGCTGGACATCACCAATCTCGATCCCATTCGTTTCGGGCTGGTATTCGAACGTTTCTTGAATCCCGAGCGCGTTTCGATGCCGGACTTCGACATCGATTTCTGCCAGGAGCGGCGCGACGAAGTGGTGCGCTACGTGCAAGCGAAATATGGCCGCGATCGGGTGGGCCAGATCATCGCGCTGGGCTCGCTGCAAGCCCGCGCCGCGGTGCGCGATGTCGGGCGGGTGATGCAATTGCCCTTCACCCTGGTCGACCGGTTGGCCAAGCTCATTCCCAACCCGCCGGGCAAACCCGTTTCGCTGGTAGACGCCGTGGCGAGCGAGCCGCGTTTGAAGCAGGCCGCTGAGCAAGACGAAAAAGTCCGCCAGCTCTTCGCGACGGTGGAAAAGATCGAGGGCTTCTACCGTCATGCGTCCACCCATCCGGCGGGCGTGGTGATCGGCGACCGGCGGCTCGACGAGATCGTGCCGCTCTATCGCGATCCGCGCTCGGAAATGCCGGTGACGCAGTTCGATTATGAGGACGCGGAAAAAGCGGGACTCGTCAAATTCGACTTTCTGGGTTTGAAGACGCTTACGGTGATCGCCAAAACCGAAGAGCTGCTGAAGGCGCGCGGCATTGCGCTCGATACGCAGCGGATCGATTTTGACGATCCGCCCACTTTCGAGATGCTATCGCGCGGCGAATGCGTCGGCGTGTTCCAGCTGGAAAGCCAGGGCATGCGGGACCTGATCAAGAAGCTCAAGCCCGACCACATCAACGATCTCGTCGCCTTGGTGGCGCTCTACCGGCCGGGACCGATGGATTCGATTCCGAAATACATCGCCTGCAAGCATGGCCGCGAAAAGCCGGATTTTCTGCATCCCAGCCTGGAGCCGATCCTCTCCGAAACCTTCGGCGTGATGACCTACCAGGAAGACGTGATGCGGATCGCGCGCGAGCTCGCCGGCTACACCATGGGCGAGGCCGACCTCTTGCGGCGCGCCATGGGCAAGAAGATCCCGTCCGAAATGGCCCAGCAGCGCCAGGCCTTCCTGCAAGGCTCCGCGGCCAAAGGTATTTCCAAGGACGTCGCGGAGCAGATTTTCGAGCAGGCGGCGAAATTCGCAGGCTATGGCTTCAACAAGGGCCATGCCGCGGCCTATGCGCAGGTCGCCTATCAGACCGCCTATCTCAAAGCCAATTATCCCGTCGAGTTCCTGGCCGCCTCGATGACGCTGGACACCGGCAACACCGACCGGCTGAACATTTTCCGCCAGGAAGCGGCGCGCCTCTCCATCGAAGTGCGCGCGCCCGACATCAATCGTTCGGAGGCGTTCTTCGCCTGCGATTCGGGCAGCGGCAGCGAGGTCGAACGTACGGGCGGCGGCGTCATCTATTACGCGTTGGCGGCGGTGAAGAATGTCGGACGCCAAGCGATGGACCATGTCGTCGCCATTCGCGAAGCGGGCGGGCCCTTCCGCTCCATTGCCGATTTCTCCCGAAGGATCGATCCGAGATTGATCAATAAGCGCGCATTCGAAAGCCTGGTCAGGGCAGGGGCCTTCGATGCGCTTCACAAGAATCGCCGGCAATTGGTTCAGTCGGCGGATATCGTATTGGGGGATGCGGCGCGCAATATGCGCGACCGCGATGCCGGGCAATCGAATCTGTTCGGGGCGGCCGAGACCCAACGGCAGACGCTTCCCCTTCTTGCCGCTGACGATTGGCCGGTGCATGAGCGGCTGGCGGAAGAATTCGCCGCCATCGGTTTCTATCTCTCGGGCCACCCGCTCGACGCTTATGCGCAGTCGCTGAGACGGCTGGGCGTCACGCGCTATGCCGATCTGATCGCGGACGCCCGCCGTTCTTCCGTCAAAGCGACGCTCGCCGGCACCGTGATCCGGCGTCAGGAGCGCCGCGGCAGGAATGGCGATCCTTTCGCCTTTGTCGGGCTGTCCGATCCCAGCGGCATGTTCGAAGTGATGGTCTTCTCCGAGGCGTTGACGAGCGCACGACCCTTTCTCGAGGCGGGGCGCTCGATCCTGCTCAAGGTGGTTGGCGACTGGATCGACGATGAATTGAAACTGCGCACGATCCAGATCGAAGACCTTGACGCCGCCGCGGCGCAGGCCGGCGAAGGACTGAAAATCCGCCTGTCCGATCCGGGGCCGATTCCGGCCATAGCGCGGGAATTGAAGTCGCCCGGAAAAGGGCTGATCACGCTGATCGTGCCCGGCGGGATCGACAATCAGGAGGTGGAGATCGCTCTGCCCAAGCGCGTGCAGGTGAGCCAGCAGCTCAAAGCCGCGCTCTCCTCGCTTCCCGGCGTCACCGAAATCGAGACGGTCTGAATGAGCGCGCGCGGTTGGTGGTGGGTGGGCTTGGTCATCGACCTCATCCTGCTGCTTCCCGCATTTTATATGGCGATGGGCGCAGCCGACATCGCCATTCGCAGCGAAGGATCGCCCACCGCCGTCGGGGTCGCGACACTGTTCTTTGCGCTCCCCGTATTTTGCATCCTGGCACCGTTGGCCGCGTGGCGCGCTCATATGCGCGCGCGATCGGCGAGGCAAATCATCGTGCTTTTTGCGACGCCTTGGGTTTACGCGGGTTTTCTTGTGATCTTCTTGTTTAGCGGTAACGCCTAGAATCGGAACGTGTGGCCCAGGCGAATGGTCAGTAAGGATCTCTGTGCCGCAAACGCGCTTTCTTGAATGATCGCGCCTTGCCCCAAGGCGATGAACAATTCATTGCCCGGCTCATATTCCCAGCGATAGCGCGCCAGGAACGCGAAATTCCTGCTGATATTGTCGAATTGCCCTTGGATGTCCAAAGACATGTCGGGCACGAAATTGACAATGGTTTCCAGCGCCAGGAGATGGATATCGACACGTCCCGTCGGAAGATCGATGGAGGTTCCCTCATAGCTCGGCAACAGCTCGAAATAGGCGTTCGGCCGGTAGGAAAGACCGATCTTGGTGTGAACGGATTGCCCGTTGTAAAAGCTGCAACACGTGACTTCGGCATCGACCGCGAGCTGGCGTCCATCGAAGCTGCGAAATCTCAAATCGATATTGGTCCAATCGTAAGCCCCGCTCAGCACCGGCACGTTTCGCGGCAGGAGGAAGCGGGCGGGTACGTTCTCCGCCGAGTTGACGAGCTTGAAGGTGATCTCATCGCCCGCCGCGGAGGCTGCGCGCGCCGTGACGTCATTCGAACGCGACTCCAATCTATCGTGTAAATCGGTGACGAATTCATAGTCCGTGTCGAATTCGAGCTGGTTCAAAAACATGCCGCGATAGCGGTCCAGATGCGCGACGCTTCCATCATATTGACGGATGGCGACCCGGTTGATGAAACCTAGCGCCGGCTGGAAGTTCTGACCGATCTGCTTAAACACGAAATCGCCGCCCCACGGCTCGTTTGGAAAGCCGATGGCGAGGGCGCGGGAATCGTCATCGCCTTTCTTGTTGGAGAAACTGCGGTCGTAAAAGACATCGGTCGTGAAAATCTTGGAGCCGAGAAAGTTGGAATCCATATATTGAAAATCCGCGCCGGCGACGGTGTTTTTTGTTGCCCCGCTCGGATCGCCATTGGTGAAGATGATCCCCAATTTGGATTGCGAAAAAACCGGGTGAGTAATGCGCGCGACGGATAATGCCTGTCCGGGCGTGGTTGGCGTCTCGTTGGTCATGACGCTCAGCGCGCCGATGCCGAAGCCGTCATGTTCGCCCGACAATTTTCCGCCCGCCAGAATCGTTACCGGCACGCCCTGAACAAGACCGATATTGCGCGAGAAGAACGGCCGGCCATTGTTGGAGCTCTTGTCGTTGTAGTTGCGCATGAAATTATGTCCGCCGAATTCGAAGGTTCCGGCGTCTTGCAAAAAGAAGTCTCGCGTTTCCGGCGTGAAAAGCGAGAATCGCGTGGTGTTGACTTGGCGCACGTCGAGCGGTGCGTCGGAAAAATCCGGATTGACCGTGACGGTTCCCGTCAGAGCCGGCGTGATCTTGTAGAACGCGTTGCCGCCTTCGGCGATGCTGAGGCTGTATCGATCGGCCGGAATTTGCCAATCCCGCTTGAGGCGCAGCGCGCCATAGACTTGCACGTCAAGGCCCAGCCCGCGATTGACGCCGGTGATGCCGGTCAGGTTGCCGTTCTGGCTTATGTCGGTAAAGGCGAGCGTCGGATTGAAGCCCGACCAATATTCCCGCTCGTTCTTGTGCCGGATGCGCCGGGAGAAATCGAAACCCCATTCGGCCTGGTCGGCGCTGAAGGAAAGGTCGCGAAACGGAATGGCGACCTCTGCCGTCCAGCCGTCGGATACGCGGCGAACGCGGGCCGCCCAGATCGTGTCCCACTGGGTCAGCTCTTGGGTGTTGTTGAGTTCGAGTTCGTCCGTACGACCGCCCGAGGCTCCGACTTCGAAACTATAGGCGTTGCGCCTTGTTTGGCCCGGATCGAGCTGGATCACGAAGGAATCGGTGGTGTAGAGCGGGCCGTCGCGCTGCATGGAACGCACGACAATGGCGTCGGGCTGGCTGTCGTAGTTGTAGACGCCGAAATAGAGATTGTTCTCGTCATACATAATGCGCAGGACCGTGCGCTCCGTGGGCTCGGTGCCGGGGTTTGGCTGTTTCTGGGTGAATTTTTCGATGATTGTCGCCTTGGCCCAGGCTGGATCGGAGAGATCGCCATCGATGACGGGCGCTTCGGACACGTCGATGCGAGCCGCCCTAGCGGTCGGTCTGATCAGATTCGTCACCGCCGCCGCCGGCGCCGCCGGCTGCGCGGACACCGGGCTGCTCATCGCAGCGCAAATTACCAGGGCGGACGCCGCTCTGGCGCCCCAACCCCAAAACACGAGTCTCACGTTTCCCCCCGGGCGAGTCTTTCCCGCCCGATATATTTATGTGTCATATTATGCCGGAACGCGGCCCACCGCCTATTGCCCCCGTGAGCAAAAGCCCGTGATCCGCCGTTCTTTGCCTGCTTGCGTGGCCGTGAAGAACTACCTATAAGGCCCGCCATCCCGCACGCGGGGCCGGGTGGTCACCCCAAGGATGACTGCCCTTCCGGTGTTCGTCTGACCCTCAAAGTCCGACGGATCACCCCCGCGTTAGGCTGAACCGGAAAAATAGGAGCTCATATGGCATTGCCGGACTTCAACTTGCGCCAGCTTTTAGAGGCAGGCGCCCATTTTGGACATCGCACCCAACGCTGGAACCCCAAAATGGGGTCCTACATTTTCGGTGCCCGCAACGAC
Organism: Alphaproteobacteria bacterium; assembly: GCA_034665805.1. Taxonomy (GTDB): domain Bacteria; phylum Pseudomonadota; class Alphaproteobacteria; order Micropepsales; family Micropepsaceae; genus CAIYRG01. The sequence goes on along the minus strand of JAXDMY010000070.1, from coordinate 22,110 downwards.
ATCCATATCATGGACCTGACTCAGACGGTGCCGTTGCTGCACCAGGCGCTGGTCACCATGCGCGATGTGGTCGCGGGTGGTGGGCGGGTGCTTTTCGTCGGCACCAAGCGCCAGGCCTCGGAGCCGGTCGCGGTGGCGGCCAAACGCTGCGCGCAATATTTCGTGAATCACCGCTGGCTGGGTGGGACGCTGACCAATTGGCAGACGATTTCGCACTCGATCAAGCGGTTGCGCAACCTTGAGGAGACGCTCGATTCCGCCCACACCTCGGGCCTCACCAAGAAAGAGCTGCTGCAGATCATGCGCGAGCGCGAGAAGCTCGAACGCTCGCTCGGCGGCATCAAGGAAATGGGCGGCCTGCCGAGCATGCTGTTCGTGATCGACACCAACAAGGAAGCGATCGCGGTCGCCGAGGCGCGCAAGCTCGATATTCCGGTTGCGGCAATTCTTGACTCGAATTCGGATCCTGACGGCATCGCCTATCCGATTCCGGGGAACGATGACGCTTCGCGGGCTATCGCGCTCTATTGCGATCTCGCGGCGCGCGCGGTGATCGATGGGCTCTCCCAGGGCCAGGTGGCCTCCGGCGTTGATCTTGGCGAGGCCGAACATGTGATCGAAGACCTCAGCCGCAGACCTGCCTTGGCTGAAGCCGAAGCCAACCCGCTAGGTTGATTTTTCGCACCACGTGAAATTGTGGTGGGGGCGAAAGGGACTCTCAAATGACGAATATTTCCGCCGGAATGGTGAAGGAACTGCGCGACAAGACGGGCGCGGGCATGATGGATTGCAAGGCCGCGCTTGGGGAGACCAAGGGTGATGTGGAGGGCGCCGTCGACTGGCTGCGGAAGAAAGGGCTCGCCAAGGCAGCGAAGAAGGCAGGCCGGATCGCGGCCGATGGGCTGATCGGGATCGCGACCGCCAAGGGCCGAGGCGCCATCGTCGAGGTCAATTCCGAAACCGATTTCGTCGCACGCGGGGGCGAGTTCCAGAGCTTCGTGGGCAGTTGCGCCAAACGGGCGCTCGAAGCAGAGGGCAATCTCGAACGTCTGCTTGCATCCTCGTTTGAAGGCGGGGGAACCGCGTCCGAAGCCCTTTCGAACCTCGTCGCCAAAATCGGCGAGAACATGACGGTGCGCCGGAGCGCCGCGATCTCGGTCTCGCCCGGCATCGTTTCCTCCTATATCCACAATGCGGTAGGCCCGGACCTCGGCAAGATCGGCGTTCTGGTCGCGCTGGAATCGAGCGCGGACCCGGAAAAATTGATGGGTCTGGGCAAGCAGTTCGCCATGCATGTTGCGGCCGCGAATCCACTCGCGCTGAGCGTCGATGCATTAGCTCCCGATGTGGTGGCGCGCGAACGCGCCATCTATGCCGATCAGGCGCGCCAATCCGGGAAGCCCGAAAACGTCATCGAGAAGATGATCGAAGGGCGCTTGCGCAAATTCTACGAGGAATCGGTTCTCCTATCGCAGGTTTTCGTGATTGACGGCGAAACGCCCGTCGCCAAAGTCCTTGAAAAAGCGGGAAAGGATTTCGGTGCTCCGGTGCGCCTTGCCGGTTTCGTGCGCTTTGCGGTAGGCGAGGGGATCGAAAAAGCTGTCACCGACTTTGCCGCTGAAGTCAAAGCTACGGCGGGCATGTAGGCGGATCGCCACTCTTGCAAGTGGCCCACCTAAGGATCGAAGGATGGGGCTTGTGAAGCTTCGTTGCTGCGCCCCACGCGAGGAGCATTCGTGACCGCTGTCCCCAGATATCGCCGGGTTCTTCTCAAGGTCTCCGGCGAGGCATTGATGGGGTCGCAATCCTACGGCATCGATGTCGCGACCGTAGAGCGCATCGCTGCGGACGTGAAGGATGCGACGGAGGTGGGCGCCCAACTCTGTCTGGTGGTCGGCGGCGGGAACATATTCCGCGGGCTCTCCGGCGCGGCGGCGGGCATCGACCGCGCCACCGCGGACTATATGGGCATGCTCGCAACCATCATGAATGCGTTGGCCATGCAGGCCGCTTTGGAACGCGTGGGCCTTCCGACGCGCGTGCAATCGGCCATTCCCATGACATCCATTTGCGAGCCCTATATCCGGCGCCGCGCGATCCGCCATATGGAAAAGGGCAGGGCCGTGATCTTTGCCGCGGGCACCGGGAATCCTTTTTTTACGACCGATACGGCGGCGGCCCTGCGAGCCGCGGAAATGAGCTGCGATGCCATGTTCAAGGCGACTCAGGTCGATGGCGTCTACAGCGACGATCCGAAACGCGTGAAGGACGCGGAGCGCTATGATTTTCTTACCTATCACGAGGTGTTATCGCGCGATCTGAAGGTCATGGACGCGTCCGCCATTTCGCTCTCGCGCGAAAACGAAATTCCGATCATCGTGTTCTCGATTCACGAGCGGGGAAACCTGTCCGCGATCCTGAAGGGAACCGGACGCTGCACGGTCATCGGCGAAAGAGCCCAAGGAACTCCAAATCCACCGCACTAGAGTGGTGAATGTGAAGTTCCTGAACGCCGGTGCAACATCCGATTGGGGAACTCAAATTAAGGGAATCACCCTAGAATCAAGAGATTGATAGTGTGGCTCGGAATCCACGATTCGCTTGCTTCGCTGCTCCAAGGGATGGCGGATTTCGGATTGGCCACACTAGAATGAGGAACCGGTACTTGGGCGGGCCCGTGCACCGGTTTTGAGGGAGGCTAGGATGGCTCAGCTGCCACCATTCGATAAGGAAGATGTCAAACGGCGCATGAAGGGCGCCGTGGCGACCTTAAAGCACGAATTCGCCGGCCTCAGGACCGGTCGGGCAAACACCGCGATTCTGGAACCGGTGATGGTCGAAGCCTATGGCAACCCGATGCCGCTTAACCAGGTCGGGACCATCAGCGCACCGGAGCCGCGGCTGTTGACGGTGCAGGTCTGGGACAAGGGGCTCGCCAAGGCGGTGGACAAGGCGATTCGCGACGGCGGTCTCGGTCTCAATCCTCAGTTGGACGGGCAGCTCGTGCGGATTCCCATTCCCCAGCTCAATGAGGAGCGGCGCCGTGAATTGGCCAAACTTGCCGCCAAATATGCCGAGCAGGCGCGGGTGGCAGTCCGCAATGTGCGCCGCGATGGCATGGATCATTTGAAGCGGCTGGAAAAGGATCACGTGATCAGCGAGGACCAGCATCGCAAACTGTCCGACGAGTTGCAGAAGATGACGGACGAAAGCGTGCACGAAGTCGACCACGCGCTCGCGGCGAAGGACCAGGAAATCATGCATGTGTGAGTGGGCGGCAGGCGGCAGGGAACAAGGAAGCAACGTTTGACAAAACCCATATTGGACCCGGCGCCTCAAGAGGCGGCTCTTGCAAGCCGTCTCCCGCGGCATGTCGCCATCATCATGGACGGTAATGGCCGATGGGCGAAGAACCGGCATCTTCCGCGCGAGGCCGGCCACGTCAAGGGCATTTCGGCGGTGCGCAAGGTGGTTCGAGCAGCGCGCGAGCTTGGCTTGCAATATCTGACGCTCTACACGTTTTCGACGGAAAATTGGCGTCGCCCCGAATCCGAGGTTCGTCATTTGATGGGCCTCTTCCGCCGCTATTGCCGTGCCGACATCGAGAAGCTGCACCGGCATAATGTGCGGGTCCGATTTATTGGCGCGCGGGTTGGACTCGATCCTGACATCGCCGAGTTGATCGAAGGAGCAGAATCCCTGACCGCGCGCAACACCGCTTTGAATCTCGCCTTTGCTTTCAACTATGGCTCGCGCGAAGAGCTGGCCGATGCGACGCGCGTGCTGGCGCGCGAGGCGGCCGCAGGCCGCCTCGACCCAGACCGCATTACCCCCGATCTTCTCGGCCAGAGCCTGCAGAGCGCCGGCATTCCAGATGCCGATTTGGTGATCCGCAGCGGTGGTGAAAGACGGCTCTCCAATTTTCTGCTCTGGCAGGCGGCTTATGCCGAGCTGGTTTTCCTCGATAAATTGTGGCCGGATTTTGGAGCCTCGGAACTCCAGGCCGCGCTGGAAGAATTCGCACGGCGGGAACGCCGTTTTGGCGGTGTCTCCGACGGCCAGCGCTCGCGCGAGGAATCGCCGGTTGCCCAAGCGGCCATGCGCGCTTTGGCGGCTGAAGCCTTCGATCCCGAGTGAACGTCAGGATTAGATCTTGTGATGAACACGCAGCCCTCCATGCCGGCCCGGTTCGAACTCCCGGCACGAACGGCATCGGGGATCGTCTTGGGGGGCGCAGCGGTGCTCGCACTCCTCGCCGGCGGGGTGATGTATTCCGCGTTGTTGGCGGTGGGGGCTATAGCGGCCTTACGCGAATGGCATCGGCTGGTGAATGGCGGACAACTCGCACGGGAGATGATTCCGACGGGGCTCGCTATGATTGCCATCGTATGGGCGGTGCAAAAGCCCAATGGTTTGGCGCTCTCGTTTCTCGCCATATCGCTCGGCGCGGGTGGCGCGGCGCTTTCGGCCGCATTGCGCCGCATGCCGGTGCTCTGGCCGGTTCCCTGGCATGCCTTCGGTGCGGTCTATGTCGGCCTGCCCGTCTTGGCCTTTGCGCTCCTGCGCGACCAGCCGCGCGGCGCGGCGATCGTCGGAGGCCTTTTTGTGGCGGTCTGGACGGCCGATACCGGGGCGCTCTTCTTTGGTAGCCTGATCGGGGGCCCCAAGCTCGCGCCGGTGCTTTCGCCCAACAAGACTTGGGCCGGGTTTCTGGGCGGTACTCTAGCGGCGGGCATCGCAGAATCACTCTATGTTGGCTTGCTGGGGGGGGGCATTCTTCCAGCCGCGGCGTTCGGAATTTTCCTTGCCCTTTTGGGCCATTGTGGTGACCTCTTCGAGTCTTGGGTGAAGCGGCAATTTCGTGCCAAGAACACAGGGAGTTTGATTCCCGGGCATGGTGGCATGTTGGATCGAATCGATAGTCTCTTGTTTGCGGCCCCCGCATGCGCGGCGCTGATGTTTCTGTCTGGCTTCAACCCGTTTGAAGGCCGCTTGCCATGAATGGCGCGCTCGTTCCCAGCGGCGCGGAGCTTGACCTTGCTCCGGTGCTTGACCGGCGCGTCACGGTTCTGGGAAGCACGGGTTCTGTCGGTGCGGGCACACTCGATGTGGTGCGCTTTGCGCGCGCGCATTATGGGCCCGACTCCTTTCCGCTTGAGGCCCTCACGGCGCAAAAGAATGTGAATCTTCTTGCCGCCCAGGCTCGCGAGTTTCGGCCGCGAATGGCCGTCATCGGTGAAGCCTCTTTGAGGATGGCGCTGACGGACGCGCTTTCCGGCACCGGCATCGAAGTCCTTGCCGGCAAGGATGCGATCCTCGAGGCGGCTCTGCGGCCCTCGGACATGGTGATGAGCGCCATCGTCGGTGCGGCTGGTCTTGCTCCGACGCTCGCAGCCTTTCAACGCGGTGCGATTGTCGCTCTGGCAAACAAGGAATGCATCGTCGCGGCCGGCGAAGTCTTTCGTCGTGCCGCCGACAATTGCCGGGGAGTCCTGATACCGGTCGATTCCGAGCACAATGCCGCCTTCCAACTTTTGGATTTTGCGCAGGCGCACGCCATTGAGAAGCTCACGCTTACCGCCTCGGGGGGGCCGTTCCGCACCTGGTCGCTCGACCGCATGGCGAGCGCCACGCCCGAGCAGGCGGTGTCTCATCCCAATTGGTCCATGGGCGCCAAGATTTCCGTCGACAGCGCGACACTGATGAACAAGGGGCTGGAGCTGATCGAAGCCCATATCCTTTTTGGCCTGCCGCCGGAGAAGCTGGACGTCATCATCCACGCGCAGTCCGCGGTACACTGTCTGGTCGCCTATGCCGATGGTTCGGTGCTAAGCCACCTCTCGGCGCCGGATATGAAGACACCCATCGCCTATGCCTTAGGGTGGCCGCGGCGCATTGCCTCTCCGTCCCGCCGCTTGGATTTCGCAGAATTTACCCAACTGACCTTTGAAAAGCCCGATTTGGCGCGCTTTCCTTGTCTTCAGCTGGCGAGAGTTTGCTTGCAGATGGGCGGTGCGGCCCCTACCATTCTCAACGCTGCCAATGAAGTGGCTGTTGAGCAATTCCTTGGGCGCCGTATCGGGTTTCTCGGAATAGCCCGGACGGTAGAGCGGACGCTGAACGCGCTGGCCCGGGAAATGAGCGGGCGGACGCCGGAAACGCTCGAAGAAGTGCTGGCGCTCGATGGCGCCACGCGCAGCAGGGCGCGGGAAGCATCCGGCGTGGCGGCGGCGTAGCGTGCCGGTTTCGATGAGGAGTACATTTGGGTATGCCTAGTTTCGTCGCCAATTTCTTTTCTTGGATGGGCGTCGGTCTTCCGGCGTTTTTGTTCGTCATCACTCTTGTCGTGTTTATTCACGAACTCGGTCATTTTCTGGTCGCCCGACTTTGCGGCGTAACGGTGGAGACCTTCTCTATCGGCTTCGGGCGCGAAATCTTCGGGCTCACCGACCGCCACGGAACGCGCTGGAAGATTTCCTGGATTCCGCTTGGTGGATACGTGAAATTTGCCGGTGACGCGGACGCGTCGAGTCGACCCAACAACGCCTCGCTCCAGCAGATGGATGCGAGCGCACGCCAGGGCGCGCTGCACTTCAAGCCGCTCTATCAACGCGCTTTGGTGGCGGCGGCAGGACCCATCGCCAATTTCATTCTTGCGATTGTCATCTTCGCCGGAGTCATCTTGACGTTCGGCAAACCCGCCGAGCCGCCGATTGTGGAAGCGGTGACACCCGGCTCCGCGGCGGAAATCTCCGGCATCAGAGCTGGCGACACCATACGCTCCGTAGGCGGAGAGACGATCCACGTGTTCAGCGACCTGCAGCGCATCGTCGGCGCCAATGCGGGCCACAGTCTGCATGTGGTGGTGACGCGCGATGGCCGCGAGGTCGGCGTCGATGTGGTGCCCACGCCGAGCGAAGTTACGGACGCATCAGGCGTGAAGCGCTCCTTCGGCCGTCTCGGCATCAGAGATGCCACGGTCGGGGTGGGCGTCTTCGAGGCGCTGAAAGGGGGCGTCGATCAGACCTGGTTCATCATCGCCCAGACGGGTTCCTATCTTGGAAAGATCGTCACCGGTCGCGAGAGCCCCGATCAACTGCACGGGATTCTGGGTATTGGCGCTGTCTCAGATCAGGCCGCGCGCATCGGATTCGGCGCGCTGATCGGACTTGCAGGTCTGATGTCGGTGAGCATTGGGCTGGTGAATCTTTTGCCCATCCCAGTGCTCGACGGCGGTCACCTTCTGTACTATGCATGCGAAGCGGTTATGGGTAGGCCGCTGGGGGAACGCGCGCAGGAGGTTGGTTTCAGGCTGGGCTTGGCTTTTGTTTTGTGCCTCATGCTGCTTGCGACCTTCAACGATCTCGTCCACCTGAACCTGTTCTGAAGGCTTCGCGTGCCGCGCCAAAAGCGCAAGCGTGAAAATCAAAAGGCGAGTCGATGATCTTGGGTGGCCACCCTTTTGCCCGCTCCTTTCGGCTTGTTGCCTGGGCATTGATGGCTACGTGCGCGTTCTCGGCGCTTGAGCCTTACATCGCGTCGGCACAACCTGCGCCGCCGCCGGCGCCGCAACCCATCCCTCCGCCTCCACCACCTCCTGCAGGACCCGGCGGGCTCCCGCCGGGCCCGGAAATGACCCTGGACCAAGCGGCGCCCCCGGTGATGCCGATGCCCGCGCCCCAGGGCCAGGGGCCGATTCAACGCATCGTCGTCGAGGGCACGCAGCGAATCGAGCCTGACAGCGTGCTTTCCTATCTCTTGCTTCGACAGGGTCAGGCGTACGATCCGGCGATCGCCGACCGCTCGTTGAAAGTGCTCTTCGATACCGGGCTGTTCTCCGACGTGCGCATGGATTGGGACGGGATGACGCTGACCGTGCGCGTGGTCGAGAATCCGATCCTCAATCAAGTGGTGTATGAGGGCAATTCGCAGCTATCGGATACCGATCTCAACAAGGAGGTGCAGGTCCGTCCGCGAATGGTGTTCACCCGAGCCCGCGTTCAAGCCGATGTGCAGCGGATCATCGAGCTCTACCGGCGCTCCGGGCGGTTTGCCGCGACCGTCGAGCCAAAGATCATTCAGCGCCCGCAAAATCGCGTCGATCTGGTGTTCGAGATCAATGAAGGACCGACCACCGGTGTGGCTGCGATCAATTTCATCGGCAATCGCGTCTTTGCGGACGGCGACTTGCGCGAGCAAATCGCAACGGCAACCAGCGCCTGGTGGAAATTTCTCTCGACCAACGACAATTACGATCCGGATCGGCTGACATTCGATCGCGAGCAGCTTCGCAGGTACTATCTGTCCCGCGGCTATGCCGATTTCCGCGTCGTTTCGGCCATCGCCGAGTTGGCGCCAGACCGGCAGAATTTCTACATCACCTTTACGGTCGAAGAGGGCGAACTTTACCATTTCGGCAAGGTCCAGATTCAATCTCAGATCAGGGACCTGAACCCGAACGATTTACAGCCTCTGCTGCTGACCAATGAGGGCGACGTCTATGACGCGACCCAGATCGACAAGTCGATAGAAGCGCTGACCTATGCCGCCGGCACACGGGGCTTCGTCTTCATCGATATCCGGCCGCGCGTGCAGCGCAATCCCGCGACCAAGACCATCGACCTGTTCTACGACATTGAAGAAGCTCCACGCGTCTATGTGGAACGCATCAACATCGTGGGAAATACCCGCACGCGCGACGATGTGATCCGTCGCGAATTCCGTCTCGCCGAAGGCGATGCGTTCAATCGCGTGCTTGCAGACCGCTCGCGCACGCGCATTCGCGCTCTGGGCTTCTTTAAGGACGTCACGATCAAAGAGGACCCCGGATCGGCGCCCGATCGAACGGTATTGACGGTCACGGTCACCGAACAGCCCACGGGTGAACTTGCCCTCGGTGCGGGCTATTCATCTCAGCAAGGCCTGCTGCTGGATTTCAGCTATACGGAAAGAAATCTGTTCGGGCGGGGCCAATTCCTGCGCGCCAGCGTTTCCATCGGCACCTACCAGAAGGATTACGATTTCCGCTTCACCGAACCCTATTTCCTCGGGCGGCCATTGGCTGCGGGTTTCCTCGTCTACAAAGTCGTGACCGATTTCACCCAACAAATCGGCTACATCTCCGACGTGACGGCCACCGGCATTCAGTTTGGATTTCCGGTCTCTGAGTTCGGCCGCGTTTCACCGCATTACAACTTCGCCTATACGAGCATCGGTTCGGTCGGCACCACGTCTGCCGTCGTAGCGTTGTCGGCTGGTGCATATTCCGCGTCGTCGGTCGGTTACACTTATACCTACGATACGCGCGATGATATCGCCAAGCCGACCAAAGGGTGGAACTTTGCCTTCAGCCAGGATATCTCGGGCCTGGGAGGGGATCTGAAATATCTGCGTTCCGTTTTCGGCCTCGAATATTACCACCCGTTCTTTTTCAATCTTGTGGGCGAGATCGCGTTCAACTCCGGCTACATTACCGGCTATGGCGGTTTAGACATTCCGATCAATGAGCGGTTCTTCAAGGGCGGACCATCCTTCCGCGGCTTTCAGATCGCCGGCGTTGGCCCCCGGGATACCGTTGCCAATGCCTCCCTTGGCGGGCAGCTCTTTGCCGTTGGCACCTATCAGGTTCGGTTGCCTGACATTTTACCGCCGGACTACGGCATCAGCCTTTCGGCATTCTCCGATTTCGGTACCTTGGGCTTGATCCGTGGCTTCAGTAAGATATGCACTATACAGGAGTGTGTCCGGGATGATCTGGCCATGCGCGTTTCGGCCGGCATTGCGGTCAACTGGAAGTCGCCCTTCGGCCCAGTGGAGATCGACGTGGGGTATCCAATCCTGAAGCAAGGCTACGACAAACCTCAGGCGATAAGATTGAGTGCAGGCACCACTTTCTGACGTGAGGAAGGATAAGCTGACGATGAGCCTAACTCCCTATTTGCGCGCGACAGCGGCGCTCGCGGCGCTCAGTTTCGCGCTTTTTCTCGACGGTTCGGACTATGCGCAGGCCGCTCCGGCTCCCGCCGCGCCCTCTGTCGTGGTTGCGCCGCCTCCAGGGGCCCCCGCTCCCGCCGCGGCTGCGCCCGCGGCTGCGGCTGCGGCTGCGGGGCCGAGCTCCGCAGCTCCGCGCATTATCGTGATCGATCGCCAATTCATACTGGCGCGGTCATCGGCGGGTCAGGAAATGATGGCCCAGGCGCAGAACCTTTCCAAACTAGCCGAGACGGAATTCAAGGCCCAGGAGCAGCAACTCGTCACCGAGGCCGGGCAGTTGCAGCAGCAGCTTGCCATTATGGCGCCGGATGTCCGCGACCAGAAGGAAAAGGAATTCACCACCAAACAACAGGCGTTTCAGGGCCGAGTCGCGCAGCGCCAGGCGGAAATCCAGGCCGGCCTTGGCAAGGCGGGGCACGTGATCGAGGTTGCTTTGGAGCCGATCCTGAAATCCCTCATGGTTGAACGCGGCGCCAACATGGTGTTCGACAGGGGCTCCGTCATTCTTTCGACCGTTGACGTGGACGTGACACCGGTTGCGGTCCAGAGGCTCGACAAGGCGCTGCCCCATGTCAAAGTCGAATTGACCGCGGTACCAGGCGCCGCGCCTCCACCCGTGGCAGCCGCCGCGCGGCCCCCGGCCGCCCCGGCCGCAGGCGCGCCCCCTGCTGTCCGGAAGTAGGGCCGGCGGCGGAGCCGCGCCGGAAGGCCAAGCAAGAAAGGATTGACGGATGGCGGATCCGCGATTTTACGACAATCGCGGTCCCTTCCGTTTGGCCGAGCTTTGCGAGGAGGCCGGACTCGGCGTCCCGTCAAACACCGATGGGGGAGCATGGGTTTTCGACGTTGCTGGTCTGGAGCAGGCCGGCCCGCCGCATCTCTCTTTTTATGATCGACGGCGGGACAAGGGATCCTTCCTCGCCACCAAAGCGGGCTGGTGCCTTGTCGGCAGGAGGGCGCGCGATGAGGTTCCCCCGGACACAGTTCTGCTTCCCTGTACCGAGGTGGGCCGCGTGTTTGCGGGGATCGCGCGCCGGTTCTATCCCGAGCATGAGTTCGATATCCAAGCGCAGGAAACCCCTATTCATCCGAGCGCCAGGCTTGGCGATGGAATTGTGCTCGGGCCCGGCGTGATCATCGGGCCGGATGCCGAGATCGGCGAGGGCACGCGCATCGGGGCTTACGGCGTCATTGGCCGCGGTGTGACCATCGGACGCCGTGCGCAAATCGGTTCGCATGTTGGAATTGGTTTCGCGCATCTGGGCGACGACGTCTTGATCCAGCCGGGGGTGAAGATCGGCTCTTCCGGCTTTGGCTTCTTCTCCGGGCCCGATGGCCATCTCAAGATTCCGCAGCTCGGGCGGGTGATCATTCAAGACCGCGTGGAATTGGGCTCCAACGCGACGGTCGATCGTGGGACGCTTGGCGACACGGTGCTCGGCGAAGGGACCAAAATTGATAATCTCGTGCAGATCGGGCACAACTCCCAAACGGGTCGCCACTGCGTCATTGCCGGACAAGCCGGTCTTTCGGGGAGCGTCGTGCTGGGCGATTTCGTAATCGTCGGAGGCAAAACGGGTGTTTCCGATCACGTGAGCGTCGGCGACCATGCTCGGTTTGCGGGCCTGTCCGGTGTCGCGCGGGACATGGAAGGGGGCCGCGATTATGGCGGTATCCCGGCGCGCCCGATTCGCGAATGGCACAAGGAAACAGCGCTCGTCGCAAAGCTCGCGCGGAAGGGCAAGCAATCCACCGATGAATGACGAAGCCAAGCATGTGTCGCCGCCGACGCCGCTCGACGTGGAGCAAGTCAAGCGCCTGCTGCCGCACCGTGCGCCGTTTTTGATGATAGACAAGCTCTCCGACATCGTGCCGGGAGAGTCGGCTGTCGGCTGGAAGGCGGTAAGCATCACCGAACCGCATTTTGCGGGTCACTTCCCCGAATATGCGGTCATGCCCGGCGTTCTGATCGTCGAGGCCATGGCGCAAGCGGCGGGCGCGCTTGTGGTACATACGCTCGGCCTTCAGGATCAGCGTCGCGTGGTCTATTTCATGACCATCGACAAAGCGCGCTTTCGCCGTCCCGTCCACCCTGGTTCGCTGCTGCGCATTCCCGTTCGGGTCCTGCGCCATCGTGGCCCGGTATGGCGCTTCGAAGGCAAGGCCTTTGTCGGCGAGGAGCTCTGCGCTGAAGCCGAATATAGCGCCATGCTCACCGAGCACAGCCTCGCTTCGGGTCCGCCCCCGACGCCGGGCTGATGGTGAAGATCCACCCGACGGCCATTGTAGAAGATGGCGCGGCGTTGGGCGCAGGCGTTGAGATCGGCGCCTTTTGCGTCATCGGAAGCCGCGCGCGTCTCGCGGAGGGCGTGCGAATCCTTTCGCATGTGGTGATTTCGGGCGACACCGAAATCGGCGCCGGCAGCGTGGTGCATCCCCACGCCGTGCTGGGCGGTGGTCCGCAATTTCGCGGCGATCCTGGCACCGACGCGCGCCTCGTGATCGGCAAAGACAATATCATCCGTGAACACGTCACAATGAATGGCGGCTCGCTAAAGGGCGGAGGGCTCACCCAGGTGGGCGAGCGTGGTTATTTCATGGCTTACAGCCATGTTGCCCATGATTGCCACATCGGCAATGACGTGACATTCGCCAATAGCGTCGCGCTTGGCGGTCATGTCACGATGGGGGATGGCGTCAACGTGGGTGGTCTTGCCGCCATTCAGCAGTTCAGCCGAATTGGGCGAAATGCCTTTGTCGGCGGCGTGACCGGAGTACCGGACGATGTCATTCCGTACGGACTTGTTTGGGGAGACCGCGCACGGCTCCAAGGACTGAACCTCATTGGGTTGAAGCGGAAAGGCCTGCCGCGCGATTCCATCCACGCGCTTCGCGCTGCTTTTCGCGCGATCTTCTTCGGAGAGGGCTCACTGGCAACGCGGACGCACGCTGCTGGCGAGCGCTGGAAGAACGTGTCTGAGGTGGGCGAAATCGTTCAATTCATTCTTGCGGACAGCAAACGCCCCATCTGCATGCCGGCGCGCGGGCGGGGCGCCGACGCCGCCGAGATGGCGTGAACCCATGGCTGGCGGGACCCTTGGAATCATCGCTGGTGGCGGCGAGCTCCCCATTGCCATCGCTCAGGCGGCGCGAGATAGCGGCCGCGCCATATTCGTCGTGGCACTGGATGGCATGGCGCGCGCCTCCGATGTGGAGCCATTTCCCCACGGCTTTGTCTCTCTTGGAGAGCTCGGCAAGGCGATCAAGCTCCTGCAGCACGCGGGGTGCGAGGAAGTCACGCTCGCGGGCAAAGTGGCGCGGCCGGAATTCACCAAACTTAGACTCGATGCGCGGGGTGCGCTCGCTTTGCCGAGAATCATGGCGGCGGCGCTTAAGGGTGACGACGCGTTGTTGCGCACACTTCTGGCGATTTTTGAAAAGGAGGGCATGCGCGTCATTGGCTCGGCGCAAGCTGCACGCGATCTCCTGGCCCCGCTTGGTCCGCTGGGCAGGCTGAAGCCATTGCCGGCGGATGACGCCGATATCCAGCACGCCTTTCGTGTCGTTGCGGCGCTGGGGGCACTCGACATCGGGCAGGCGGCGGTCGTCTGTCAGGGGCTTGTCCTTGCCGTTGAAGCGGCCGAAGGGACGGATGCGATGCTGGAGCGCGTAGCCGCGCTGCCCGCGGCTGTGCGAGGCACGCCCGCCAATCGCAAAGGCGTGCTGGCCAAAGCCGCCAAACCCCATCAGGAACGGCGCGTCGATTTGCCGGTGATTGGCGTTCGCACAGTCGAATTGGTGGCGGAGGCTGGCCTCTCGGGCATTGCCATCGAAGGTGGTGCGGCGTTGATCATGGGTCGCGCCCACGTCGTTGAGGCCGCCGACCGCTACGGCATTTTCGTCCATGGCTTCGCGCCGAAGGATGACACGCGTGAATGAGCCGGGCGCCGGCTACGAGCCACGCACCGTCATGTTGGTGGCGGGCGAGCCATCGGGCGATCAACTGGGCGCGCAATTGATGGCGGGTCTAAAAAACATCGCTGGCGACCGCGTGCGCATCGTGGGTGTCGGCGGCCCGGCCATGAGCGCGGAGGGTCTGGTAAGCCTCTTCCCGCTCGATGCGACTTCGGTCATGGGTCTGCGCGAAGTCGTGCCGCGCATCCCAGCCATACTGAAACGCGTGCGCGAGGCATCCGATTTCGCACTTAGAACGCGTCCCGATCTTGTCGTCATCATCGACAGCCCCGATTTCACCCATCGCATCACACAGCGCATCAAACGGCTCGATCCCTCAATTCGCACCGCCAACTACCCCCCGCCGCAGGTCTGGGCGTCGCGTTCCTATCGGGCGCGGAAAATGGCGCGCTATATCGACGCGGTGCTGACATTGTTTCCCTTCGAGGCGGCGTTTTTTGAACGCTACGGCATTCGCGCCTATTCGGTCGGCTATCCGGTCATCGAGCGCGCCAAGCACATGGTCGGGGGCGCGGCATTTCGGCAGCGTCGCGGCATATCCGCCGATACGCCTCTGCTCGCCGTTCTTCCGGGAAGCCGGCGCAGCGAAATTCGTTTCATCCTGCCGCCCTTTAAAGCAGCGGTCGCCATTCTCGCGCGCACCGTCCCGGGGCTTGTCTGCGTGTTGCCTACCACCGGCCATGTAGCGGAACTCGTGCGCGCTTCCGCCGCGGATTGGCCCACGCCGATCCACGTCGTGCAAACCGATGAGGAGAAATTCGCAGCCTTCGATGCCGCCGACGCCGCCCTGGCCGCGTCTGGAACGGTGACGAGCGAACTCGCCCTTGCCAAGACGCCCATGGTGGTCGGCTACCGGGTGGGTTGGCTGACCTATTTGTTGGCCCGGCCATTGATGCACGCGACGCATATCGTGCTGATCAATATCGTGCTCGGGCGCGAAGCCGTGCCGGAATTCATCCAAGGCGCTTGCACGCCCGAGGCCCTTGCGGGCGCGCTGAAGCCGCTGCTGACCAATCAGCCGGCGCGCATCAAGCAATTGCGCGATCTCGAAGACGCGGTCCGCATTTTTGGCCTGGGCCAGGAATCACCTAGCCTGCGCGCGGCTCGCGCGGTGCTGGAGTTGGCCCAAAGCATTTCCGTTCGGGCGCCCCGCACGTAAGACCTATTTCACCTGAAGCTGTTTGCGCATAAATGCCGTGCTGCGATTGAGCGCATCGGTGGCGTTCTTCTTGGCGAAAATCGGCGCCGAAGCCGTGGCTCTCGCCGGGGTAGATCACAAGCTCGACGGGCGCTCCCAATTCCTTGGCCTCCGCGGCGAGCTCCTTTCCGGCGTTGACCGGAATGACTTGATCGGCGTCGCCATGCAGCACCAGAAGCGGCGGGTAGCGCTTGGCCCGTGTGCCCAATGGCCAGGGATCGGTGCCGTAATAAATTACCGCGGCCGTGACCTTCGGATCGAGCGTGGCCGCGCCAGTCGCCAGAATCCCGCCATTGGAAAAGCCGATCAGCCCAACCTTGCCGTTGGAGTCTTTTTGCTTTTCCAGATAGCCGGCCAGCTCATCGACCGATTTCGCCCAAGCCGCATAACGCTGCTCAAACACATCGACGCCGTTCGACATCATCTTGTCGTCGGTATCGCTGTAATAATAGACGAGATAGGCATCCATGCCCTGGTTCGCGAGCGCCGATGCGTAGCGGTTGTAATCGGCAAGGCGCCGATCGAACCCGCCCGCACCGTGCAGCAACAGCACCGATGGGCGCGGAGCATCGCCGGGCGCTTTGAATTGCGTCACATGCACGGCCCGTTCCGTCGAGGGCAGCGTGATCTTCTTGCCTTCGATATCCGCTGCCGAGGCAAGCCCGGTAAATGTGGTGAAGGCGACCGCTGCGAGGATGCCGGTAAAGAGCCGGTTCATGGCCTCACTCCCCTTTGAGGTTCTTGTTGAGGAAGGCAAGCGCCCGCTTGAATGCGTCATCCGCGGACGGCGTGCCGAAATTCTGACCGAAACCGTGATTGGTGTTGGGATAGGAGACGAACTCCGCGTCGGCGCCGACTTTTTTCGCTGCTGCATAGAGCGCCTTGCCGCGTTCGATGGGCTCGCGCGTGTCCGCTTCGCCATGCATGATGAGAAGCGGCGGAAAGCGCTTGGCCTCATAACCGGGCACGCGCGACACGCCGCCATAATAAATCACGGCCGCATCGATGTTCTTATCGAGCGGCGTGGCATGCGCCGACAGGTTCCCGCCATTGGAGAATCCGACAAGACCGACCTTGCCGTTGGAGTTCGGCATCTTCTTCGCGTCGCTTGTGAGCTCGCTCACCAGCTTCGCCCAGGCCGGGAAGCGGCGGATGCTGACGCCCGGCGCATTGGCCTTGCGGTCCGCGACGTCAGAATCGCTGTAATAATAAACCATGTAGGCGTCGAAGCCGTGATTGGCGAGCTCGCTGCCATATTGGCGAAAATTCTCCGTGCGCCCTTCCGCGCCGCCCCAGCCCTGCCCCCCATGCAGCATCAAGACGGTCGGCCGCTTGGCGTTGCCGGGCGCCCGGAAGAATTCCACCTTCACGGGGTGTTCCGTGGCGGGGAGGGTCATCTCCTTGCCGGCAATATCCGCCGCCGACGCAGCGGGGACGAAACCCGAGAATACGAGCAGCGTTAGGAGCGCGAACAAAGAGCGCGTCAAAGCTTTCATGATCTGGTCCGCTTTCAGTTGGGGGCGAGGAAGCCCGCGGGGTGGGAGGCGCCATACGGCAAATGATGGGCGTAACGATGAAAGCCCAAAGAAACCATCATCAGCGCAAATGACGCCGCGACAGCCGCGGCGACCGCGCGCCGCCATCTGGCGCGGCGGCGATTGTCGTTGGCGGCGCGGACGCGGGGAAGCCGGAAGGGTTTTGCCTCGCCCGAATGCATCGCTGTCTGCCTGCTATTTGCGCTTCTCGGGCGCAATATAGTCCCGGCGATGGGGTCCCGTATAGATTTGCCGCGGCCGCCCGATCTTTTGTTCAGGATCCTCGATCATTTCCTGCCATTGGGCGACCCAGCCGACCGTTCGGGCGAGGGCAAAAAGGGCGGTAAACATGTCGGTCGGGAAGCCCAGGGCTTTCAACGTGATGCCCGAGTAGAAGTCGATATTGGGATAGAGCTTCTTCTCAATGAAATAATCGTCCTGGAGGGCGATCCGTTCGAGCTCGAGGGCGGTCTTCAGCAGAGGATCGTCGTGTTTGCCGAGTTCGTCCAGCACCGCATAGCACTGGTCGCGCATCACCTTGGCGCGCGGGTCGTAATTCTTGTAGACGCGGTGACCAAAGCCCATCAGCCGGAAGGAATCGTTTTTGTCCTTTGCGCGCTTCACGTATTCGGGCACCCGGTCGATGGTGCCGATCTCCTGCAGCATTTTCAACGCCGCCTCATTAGCGCCGCCATGGGCGGGGCCCCAAAGGCATGCAATGCCGGCCGCAATGCAGGCGAACGGATTTGCTCCCGAGGATCCGGCAAGGCGCACGGTCGAAGTCGATGCATTCTGTTCATGGTCGGCATGCAGGATGAAGATCGTGTCCAGTGCTTTGGCCAACACGGGATTGATCTTGTACTCCTCGCACGGCACCGCAAAGCACATGCGCATGAAGTTCTCGGTGTAGCCGAGATGATTGAGCGGATACACGAAAGGTTGGCCGATCGAATATTTGTACGCCATGGCGGCGATGGTCGGCATCTTCGCGATCAGGCGATGGCTCGCCACCTCGCGCTGGTGCTTGTCCGTGATGTCGGTGGAGTCGTGATAGAAGGCCGAGAGAGCCCCCACCACGCCCACCATTACCGCCATGGGATGCGCATCGCGCCGGAATCCGCGGAACAGGAAGCTGATCTGTTCATGCACCATCGTATGGAAGGTGATGGTGTGGTCGAATTCCGCCATGATCTTGGGCGCGGGAAGTTCTCCGTAGAGCAGGAGATAACAGACTTCGAGAAACGAGGAATGCGTCGCCAGCTGGTCGATCGGGTAGCCGCGATAGAGCAACACGCCCTTGTCGCCGTCGATGAAGGTGATGTCGCTTTCGCAAGAGGCGGTGGAAGTGAAGCCTGGATCGTAGGTGAAGACATCCGCTTCGGCATAAAGCTTGCGAATATCGACGACGTCGGGGCCCTCGGTCGCTTTATAGACTGGAAGGTCGACGCGTTTGTTCCCATAGGTGAGCGTAGCTGTCCCGTTCTTTTGGGCGCCGCTCGCGTTTCTGCTCATGTCAGAACTCCGTAGGTTATGGGGCGGTCCTCCCTCAAGGTCCGTTACTATTCGTATATATCTATATCTATCGTCTTTACGATGCGTAGGTGCGGCCTAAACGCATAGAAACCACAGTCTAATCGCCTTGAGCGCGGATGCGAGTCAATGCCTCTTCGCGCCCTAAGACCGCCGCCACATCGAAGATGGGAGGCGAGGCGGTCCGGCCCGTCAGAGCCGCCCGCAGGGGCTGGGCAATATCCCCGAGCTTAACGCCTTCCTTTTCGGCAAAAAGCCGCGTTCGGGTCTCCAGCGACGCGGCATCCCATGGCTCCGCGTCGAGCTCGGGAGCCAGGCGCAACAGCAGCGCGCGTGCTTGCTCCGTCAATGCGGCGGAGGCGGCCGCGTCAGCCGGCGGCGCGCCGCTCGTAAATAGGAAATCCGCCTTCTCCAGAAGCTCGACCAACGTTTTTGCCCTCGGTTTTAAAAGCGGCATCGCCGCGACGAGCCGCGCATGCAGGATCGCATCGAACACGAGTCCGGGCTTCAGCCGCCCGGCAAAAGCGATGGCTTCGTCGGCAAGCGCGCCGTCGGACATGTCACGAATGTAATGTGCGTTCACGCTGTCGAGCTTCTTGATGTCGAAGCGCGCCGCGGAGCGCCCGATGGAATCGAGGTTGAACCACTCGATCGCCTTTTCCGTTGGGATGATCTCGTCATCGCCATGGCTCCAGCCTAGCCGCAACAGATAGTTGCGCATCGTCTCGGGCAGATAACCCATGTCGCGGTAGGCCTCGACGGCCAGCGCGCCATGGCGCTTCGACAATTTGGCACCGTCCGCTCCGTGGATCAGCGGCAGATGACCGTAAACCGGCACGGGCCATCCCATCGCCTCGATGATCTGCAATTGGCGCGCGGCATTGTTGAGGTGATCGGCGCCCCGGATCACATGCGTGACGCCCATATCGAAATCATCCACCACGACCGCGAGCATATAGGTCGGGTTGCCGTCGCTGCGTAAGAGCACCATATCGTCGAGCTGGTCGTTCGACCAGCGCACTGTCCCCTGCACCACGTCGTGGACGATGGTCTCGCCCGATTGCGGCGCCTTCAGCCGCACGACATAGGGCATGTTGTGCTGCTCGGGGCCGGGTTCGCGGTCGCGCCAGCGCCCGTCATAGCGAACCGAAACGCCTTTGGCTTTCTGCTCGGCCCGCATCTGATCCAGTTCCTGGGGCGTCGCGTAGCAGCGATAGGCGTGCCCTTTGTCCAGCATCTGCTCCGCCACCTCGCGATGCCGGCCGGCGCGGGCGAACTGGAAAATGGGCTCTTCATCCCAATCGAGCCCCATCCAGGCCAGGCCGTTGAAAATCGCCGCCACCGCCTCGGGCGTGGAGCGCTCCCGGTCCGTGTCTTCGATGCGCAGCAGGAATTTGCCCCCCGAGTGGCGGGCATAGAGCCAGTTGAACAGAGCCGTTCGGGCTCCGCCAATGTGCAAATAGCCGGTGGGAGAGGGCGCAAAGCGCAGGACGGGGTTCCGTTTTTCGGCCATTATCGGTCTTTCGGGTGGTGGCTTCTAGCAAAGGGCAGGCCATGGGAATAGGCCTCGGGCGATTTGCCGGCATTGCCCCGCGGCTAGGGTTGCGGCCCGCCGTGGCGAACGCCGTGGCTTTGCCGGGCGCCGCCACCGGAATTGAGCGTGCCGCGTCCGGCGTTGCGCTGAAGAGTTTCGCGGGCGCGCTCCTGCGCAATCTCGCGGCCGAGGAACAGCGTTGGCTTGGGTGGTGCGTCTTTGCCTTTGGCAGCGGCATCGCAGCCTATTTTTCGCTTAACTCAGAGCCCTCGCTCGCTGCTGCCGGCGCGGCCGGACTCATCGGGCTTCTCTGCACTTTGCGCCCGCCGAGGAACGCGGGCACCGCGATGCGGTTTCTCTTTGTTCTCGCCGCTGCCGCATCGTTTGGCTTTGCCGCGGCGAAGCTCCGCACCTTCTTGGTCGATGCGCCCATGATCAGCCACGACCTTGGACCGGTCACGCTGACGGGCCGCATCGAAAGCGTCGATATCAAGGCCCCCAACAGAGCTCGCATTGTCCTTGCCCCTTCCAAGCTCGGCGATGGGAAGACCGCGCCGCCCCGCTCTGTTCGCCTGACCCTGATCGGCGCCAAATCTGTCGCCGCCGCGCAACCCGGCGCTGTGGTCTCGGTGCTCGCCGTGCTGCGTCCACCGCCCGAACCCTCCATGCCGCATGGCTATGATTTCGCGCGCTGGGCCTATTTCCACCGCATCGGCGCGGTGGGTTTCACCTATGGCGCGCCAAAACCGTTGGAAGATGCGCCACCCCCGAGCTCTCTCAATCGCCTGATGGCCGGCGTGGAGAAACTGCGTCTATCCATGACAGGGCGCATTGAGGCGGCCATTCCCGGCCCTGACGGCAGCATCGCGTCGGCCTTGATCACCGGTGAGCGCGGCGAGATCGGCGAAGAAGACGTTCAGGCCTATCGCGACTCGGGCCTGGCGCATGTGCTGTCGATTTCGGGCGTGCATTTGGCACTTGCGGGACTGGGCATATTTTGGGCTTTGCGCGCGCTGCTCGCATTGTGGCCGCGCATTGCGCTCACGCAGCCGATCAAGAAATGGGCGGCCGGCGCGGCCTTGCTGAGCGCGACTTTCTATCTTGCCATCAGCGGCGGCGGAGCGCCGGCCGTGCGGTCCTACCTGATGCTCTCGATGATGCTGCTCGGTGTGATGGCGGACCAGCCGGCCCTTTCGATGCGCGCTGTTGCGCTGGCAGCGCTCGCGCTTCTTGCCTTCCAACCGGAGAATATCATCGATCCGGGATTCCAGATGTCGTTTGCCGCGGTGATCGGCCTGATCGCGCTCGCCGAATGGGGCGCGTCCCGGCCGCGCAACGATACCGGCGCGCCGGGTCGCGTTATGTTTCTATGGCGCAAAGCGCGCCGCTACGTGATTGGCATGCTCCTCGCCAGCATCGTGGCGACGTTGGCGACGACCCCGTTCGCCATCTACCATTTCGATCGCGCCGCTGCCTATTCGCTGCTCGCCAATCTCCTCGCCGAACCGGTGGTCGCCTTCGTCATCATGCCGTGGGCGGCAATCGCCGTCATTCTGATGCCATTCGGGTTGGAGACAGGACCGCTGCAAATCATGGGGTGGGGCGTTCATGTCATGACGGCCATCGCGCACGCGGTCGCGGATTTGCCCGGCGCGGCGACATTGGTGCGCGCCTGGCCGGTCGGAGCGCTCGTCGCCATCGTCCTGGGCGGTCTGTGGATCGCCCTCTGGCGTTTGCGCTGGCGCTGGTTCGGTCTGGTGCCGATCGCCGTGGCGCTTGCGGCAATACTCGGCAGCGCACCTGCCGATGTGCTGATCGCGCGCGACGGTCTATCCGCCGCCGTTCGCACCCAAGAGGCACGCTCGTCATCCTGGGCGAAAAACCGGACGAGTATACCGCCTCGCAATGGCTGCTTCGGGATGGCGACAGGCGCGATGTCGCGGCCGCGAGGTCGGGCGCCCATTGCGACGAGTTGGGCTGCGTGGCCGAAGGCAAGGATCATCGGGTCGTTGCTTTGTCGTTCCGGGCAGGAGCGCTGGTGGATGATTGCGCTCGCGCCAGAATCCTCGTCAGCGCCGTTCCGGTCCGGCGCCTCTGCAGGGGGCCCGAGCTTGTGCTCGATCGCTTCGACATCGCGCGGGACGGTGCCACCGCCTTGACGTTCGGGGTGGACGGCATCGGCGTCGAGACGGTTGCCGCCGAGCGCGGAAAACGTCCCTGGTCCCTCCGCGGCCAGCGCTAGGCCGGAACGCGAAACAGAATCCTGATAAGATTCAGTCTCTTAACAGCCAAATGACCGCTCCGTCGATTAACCAGACGGCGGAATTAAACTTCAGTCATCCGAA
>JAXDMY010000069.1:0-6010 GCA_034665805.1 Alphaproteobacteria bacterium | reverse complement strand
GCCATCGGCGAGGCATCGCGGCAAGGTCAAAAGTCAGAAATCGGAAAATCGCCTGATAAATGGCCGGCGCCGCGCCGGCCATTTTTCTATGCTCGGGCGAATCGCTTGTATTTGATGCGGTGCGGCGTGTCCGCGCCCATGCCGAGGCGGCGTTTCCGGTCGGCTTCATAATCCTGGTAATTGCCCTCGAACCACTCGGCATGCGACTCGCCTTCGAAGGCGAGGATGTGGGTCGCGATGCGATCGAGAAACCAGCGATCATGGCTGATGATCATGGCGCAGCCGGCGAAATCCTCCAGCGCACTCTCCAGCGCGCGCAACGTCTCCACGTCGAGATCGTTGGTGGGCTCGTCGAGCAGCAGCAGATTGGCGCCCGATTTCAGCATCTTGGCCAGATGCACGCGGTTGCGTTCGCCGCCCGAGAGCTGCCCCACTTTCTTCTGCTGATCGCCGCCTTTGAAGTTGAAAGCTCCGACATAGGCGCGCGAGGGAATCGTGCGTTTGCCGAGTTCCAGCACATCCAGCCCGCCTGAGATTTCCTCCCACACCGTGGCGTTCGGCCTCAGCGAATCGCGCGACTGGTCGACATAGCCCATCACCACCGTGTCGCCCACGCGCATGGCGCCGGTGTCGGGCTTCTCCTGTCCGGTCAGGAGACGGAACAGCGTGGTCTTGCCCGCGCCGTTGGGACCGATCACGCCGACGATGCCGCCCGGCGGCAGCTTGAATTCGAGATGCTCGAATAACAGCTGGTCGCCATAGGCTTTGCCGACGTCTTCGGCTTCGACCACGAGGGAACCGAGCCGCGGCCCCGCGGGGATGACGATTTGCGCCGGCCCCTGGCGGGCGTCCTGGGATTTCGCCAACAATTCCTCATAGGCCTGGATGCGCGCTTTGGATTTGGCCTGCCGCGCGCGGGGCGAGGTTTTGATCCAGGCGCTTTCGCGCGAGAGTGCGCGAAGCCGCGCTTCCTCCGTCTCGCTCTCATGCGCAAGGCGCTTTTCCTGCCCGTCGAGCCAGGTCGAATAATTGCCCTCGTGGGGAATGCCCTTGCCGCGATCAAGTTCGAGAATCCATCCCGTCACGTCGTCGAGGAAATAACGGTCATGCGTGACCAGCACGACGGTGCCCGTGAAATCCCGCAAATGGCGTTCAAGCCAAGCCACCGATTCGGCGTCGAGATGGTTGGTCGGCTCGTCTAGCAGCAACATGTCGGGCGCTTCGAGCAGCAGCTTGCACAGCGCGACCCGGCGCTTTTCGCCGCCCGATAGATTATTCACGTCCGCGGCCGGATCGGGACAGCGCAGAGCATCCATCGCCATCTCGACCTGCGAATCCAGATCCCAGAGATTTTGCGCGTCGATCTTGTCTTGCAGCGCGGCCATCTCATCGGCGGTTTCATCCGAATAATTGGCGGCGATCTCGTTGTACCGGTCCAGCAGGGCTTTCTTCTCCGCGACCGCTTCCATCACATTGCCGAGCACATTGAGTTGCGGGTCGAGTTCGGGCTCCTGCGGCAGATAACCGACGCGCACCCCGTCCGCCGCCCAGGCTTCGCCGGTGAACTCCGTATCGATACCGGCCATCATGCGCAGCAGCGTCGATTTGCCGGAGCCGTTCACGCCGATCACGCCGATCTTCGCGCCGGGCAGAAAGGAGAGCCAGATATCCTTCAGGATTTGGCGGCCGCCGGGGAAGGTCTTGGACAGACCCTTCATCACATAGACATATTGCGGTCCGGCCATACGGGTATTCCTGTCACGAAAAATGGAGGCGGGTTGTAACGGAGGATCGGCGGCGCGGCAACCGCGCGCTTCCACGGTCAGCCCACAATCGTCCTTCGCCGTGTGAAAGGCCTCTGGACCCTAAGAATATCAGAAGTTCAGCTTGGCCCGGGCGACGCCGGCCACGGCATTTTGACCCTTAGCGCCGGCGGCATTGACTTGATAGGCGGCGTTGGCCTGGAGCGCCAAGCTCCCGTCGAGGAAGGAGGTCACATAACCGAACTCGACGTCGGATTCCCGTGCCTGCGTGTTGGCCAGTGCAAAATTGTTGTTCACCACGCCGAAACTCTTGCTGCCGGTATAGATATCAAGCGGACGCGATAAGGCGATGCCGAACGCGTCATCCCCGAACAAGCCGGTCCTCGCCAGGCCAATGCCATAGGCTTCCGAATGAACGTCGGATTTCCCGACGAGCTGGTCTCGGTTGAGGTCGAGCTGCGTCACACCTTCGGCATAGGTCAGCGTCGTCACCCAGCCTTCGGCGAAACCGACGCGCGCCGAAATACCCAGGGCGGAGCTATCGGCGGGTGTTCCGTTTCTCAGTGCCCCACCGAGCAGCGCAGAATTGCCGTTGGAATGCGACGCGGTGAGTCCGACGGCGCCCCAATCGGTGAAGTTCCAATTCAGACTCGCCGATGTCGTTCCGATGCTGCGAAGGTTCGGGACCAGCCGCTGCGCCAAATCGCGCGAGAGCGCGCTCGGCGTGTCGTTCAACGCGTCGAGCCCAAGGGCCAAATGCCCGACATTAAGATCAACATCGCGACCGAGGGCGAAACTTGCACCCGCGAAAATATTGGTGCCGCCGAGGAAAGCCGAATTGAGCGACGCATTCGCCGGGAACACATCGCCATACGGATCCGAATTGCGGCTATGGGCAAGATCAAGCTGGAAGCCGCGCGCGACGACGGCAGAATTCACATGAAACCAAGACGCATCCTGACTCGGAGCCGGCCCCGTAACGCCACCAAGATTGAGATTGGCGATATGGTCGATAGGCGCGGGCTTCAGCGCAGACGACGCCGCAGCCGACGCCGCGGAGGCCCAAAGGGCACCCACCAGCACCGAGAATGCTGCCGTCGTAACGCGCCTACGCATGTTCCCCGCGACTCCTCCGGGCGAAGGGCCCGATGATAATCATTCTACCAGCTCCAACTCTGATAGGAAATGAACCTTCTGCTACAAAGCTCCGGCGCGGCTTTTCGGCCACGGTTAAGCATTAAGGTCCGGCGTGCCGGAATTTCTGTGATCATCTAGACACTTAGCTGGGAACCCGCCGTCTGATTGGATTAAAGAAAGGACATGCACCAGATCAGTGGTCCCCACGGGGGCTGACCACCTTTCGGGCGAACAGCTCCCTGATCTCAACTTCGCTGAAGCCGAACTCCCGGAGAATTGATTCGGTTCCCTCTCCGACCCGAGGCGCCGGCCGATCGGGCTGCCGCTCAAGCCCTAAGACCCGGAACGGCGAACGCACGGTCCTCAACGGGCCCTCGCTGGGGTGCTCCACAGACTCGAACAGACCAACGGCGGAGAGGTGCGCCTCCTCAAACAGATCATCGAAGCCGTTCACCGGCCCGCACGGGATGTCGCGCTCGTTCATCAGCGCCAGCCATTCCGCGGTAGAGCGCCCAGGTGCCGCATCGGCGATCACCTGATAGAGCCCATCCACATTGGCGCTGCGCTGGACGGGATCCTTCACCCACTCTTGGCTCAGCAGGTCGGCCCTGCCGACGCACTCCATGAAGCGCGTCCATTGCTGCGTCGTGTAAGGCATGATCGCGACATAACCGTCCCGCGTCCTGTAGGGGCGCCGGTTCTTCGCAAGCATCCGTCCATAACCGGCAGGACCGAGCGGCGGCACAAAGGTGCGGCCGGCAAGATGTTCGACGAGGAGAAAGGCAACCATGCTTTCGAACATGGGTGCTTCAATGGCGCAGCCCTCCCCGGTTTTCAGCCGGCGAACCAACCCTGCCGCCAGCGCAAAGGCGAGATGCAGGCCAACCACCTTGTCGGCAATGATGGAGGGGAGGAATCGCGGGGCGCCGCCTGCGTCTGCATTGAGCTCAGCCAATCCCGACATCGCCTGGATGATATCGTCATAGGCCGGCTCATCCGCATACGGACCATCCTGACCGAAGCCGGGCGAATAGCAATAGACGATGCCGTTATTCACGCGCTTCGCGTCCTCGTAGGAAAGGCCGAGCTTCGCGGCCGCCTTGGGCCGCATATTGTGAACCACGGCATCGCCGCGCGCGATGAGCCTGAGCACCACATCCCGCCCCTCGGGGTTGCGCAGATCGAGCGCGATCGAACGCTTGTTGCGGTTGGTGTTGAGAAAGCCGGCGCCCATATCGGGGGCGCGGCTCGGCCGCGGCGAGCGGCCCACATCGCCATCGAGCGGTTCGACCTTGACGATGTCGGCGCCCATGTCGCCGAGGAATTGCGTGGCGTAGGGGCCGAGATAGGTCGTCGTCAGATCCACGACGCGGATGTCCTTCAGAACTTCATACATCGCCGTCAGCCATAGGCTTTCACGAAATAGTAGACCGAGAAGATGGCGCCCGCAGCCGTCACGATCCGCCGCAGCCATTCATTGGGAATACGGCGCGCCACGCGGGCACCGAAATAGCCGCCCGCGATAGAGCCGACCATGACAATCACAGCGACACTCCAGTCGACCACGCCCGTCAAGATGAAAAGCAAAGCCGCGACGCCGTTGATGAAGCAGACGAGAAAATTGCGCTGGGCATTGGCGCTCTGCATGTCTTGTTCTCCGGCAAGCGCCATGGAGGCCAGCAGCAGGATTCCGATCGCCGCGCCAAAATAGCCGCCATAGACCGCGCTGACGAATTCCATCACCAGCAATTGCGGCTCGTCCTTTCGGTGAGGACTTTGTGTGACGCGCCGCACGATCTGGCGCGAAAAACTGAAGATGATGGTCGCCGCCCCGAGCAGCCACGGCACCAGATAGAAGAACAGGGCGTTGCCCGAAACCAGCAGCAACAACGCGCCCGTGAGCCCCCCCGCGGTGGCAACCCCGAGCCTTAAGGGGAGTCGTCCGCCGACGCGGTGCCGCTCCGGAAGAAAGGCATAGGCCGACGTGAACGTACCGGGGACGAGGGCAACCGTGGTTGTGGTGTTGGCGATGATTGGCGGCAGTCCCGCCGCGAGCAGAACCGGAAAGGTGAACAGCGTGCCGCCGCCCACCAGGGCGTTGGATGTGCCGGCGAGAAAACCGATAGCGACGAGAAAGATGATTTCGATGGAGGGCACGGGACCACACGCATGGAGGGGGTCAAACGCTTAATAGGCGGGGCCTATGGGCGCAACAGCGCTTGCACGCGCGCCGCCACGACTCCCACATCGTCGAGCGCCGTGTAGGCGTAGGGCTCCAATTTCCCCGCGAAAACACGGGTCACTCCGTCAGCGCGAAGCGCGCGGTGAAAGCGTTCGAATTTCGCCGAGCCGCCGGGAAGATCGACCACATAGACCGGCTTTCCCGTGCTCGCGCTTTCCGAGACCATGTTCACCGAATCGCTCGTCACCACGATGAAATCGGCAAGGCCCAGAAGCCCGAAATAGGGATTTTCGCTACGCCCGTCCCAGAGATAATGCGGCACCGCGGCGAGTTCGGCTTTCAGGATGGCCAGACATTCCTCATCCGTGCGGCGCGACGGCGTGACCAGAAGGCTCGCCTTCCGGTCTCGGGCAACCGCGGCGAGCTCGCGCGACAGTTTGGTCATCTCGGTGGGCCCCAGGCGATAGGCGGCGTTGGAGCCCCCGATCAGGACGCTGACATAGGGCCTCGCCAGGTGGACGATCTCTGGTCTGAGGTCGTCGGCTCCCTTTCGCAGCAGCTCGGGCGTGATGCGATGGAGCGCTCCACGCGTGGAGATGATGTTGTCCCCTTGCAGTTGGTCATGGCGTGGTACGACGACGAGATCGAAATGGCTAGCTGCAATCACGGGATTTTGCAGCTGCACGTTACGCGTTTTCCCGCCGGACAATTTCTTCACCAGAATCGAGGCGGCAACGCTGTGGCGGCCTGTGGCGATCAGAAGGTCCGGCCAGGGCGCTGCGAGGGAATCGCTTTCGGGGGTGAATTGCGCGCGGCCGCCAAAACGAAAGTAGGGCGTGAGCTGCCGCCACGGGCTGCGCAAGCGCACGCGCTTGACGACAGGCGTGAGACCCAGCGCCTCGGCAAGGCCGATGCATTGGCTTTCCAT
>JAXDMY010000068.1:0-21591 GCA_034665805.1 Alphaproteobacteria bacterium | reverse complement strand
CGCTCATGACGGGTGTGGCGCTCCTCAATCGACCAATGATTCGGTGTCGCAACCAGAATCATGAATCGAATGGCGGCTTCGCGCCACATCCGTCGCTCATTTTCGCAGGTTCGATGAATAAGACAGGTTAGAAGCCATTGACCAGCTTCAGTCCAACTCGACATGGAGGGATTCCAAAGGTGCTCTGCTGATCTTCTGTCGCAACGCTGACTTCACTGCCGTTCTCAAAAAGATCGCCGAAGCGGTTCCTAGCCATGCGAAGTTTAAGAAGCAACACAGCGTCGTTTCAGAAACGGAGACGCGCTATGTCTTTCGGCATCGGGACGATGATTCCAAGGAGATGTTGCTCGCCGTCACCGTTTTTCACATTCCCGACGGCAAGGACCGGGCAAGTAAGAAGTGACGCATCATCTCTTTCAACCGGCTTCTTTAAGCGCAGAGCGCTCGTTCATCGGTTCAAAAGCATTCCAAGTGCGGCGGGCCAGTATTCGTTCTTCCTCGCCCAATACGCTGGCATAAATTGCCGTCGTCTCAAGACGTGCGTGTCCCATCCAGCGCTGAATTTGAAAAACCAAACGGCCTCGCTTGGGAGCGAGGCCGTTCGTCGGCGTGCAATAGATGCGTTCAGACCAATTGGGCCTTGGGCATCGACATGAAGGAATGGGCAACGTGCCAATAGAGCTGGCGGTTGAGGCCCAGAGTGAGCGAATGCGCCAGGCCCGGGAGGATGACGAGCTGGCGGTCCGGATTGGGTAGCTGGCTGTAGAAATCCAGGATGTCCGCTTCCGTGGCGATGCCGTCATATTGGCCGCGCGCGAGCAGCACCGGACATTTCACCAATTTGGCCTCGATGATCGGCAGCTTGGCGGTCATGTCGAGATAGGTGCCGGTCGGAACCGAATCGCCGAAGCGCAGCTCGGAGGCGACCATCGCCACCGAAACGCGCGGATCGGACGTGCCCGGCTTGTCGCGGGTGAAGATGGATTCGATCATCTCTTTCGGACGCGGGCGGCGATTATGCGTACGGTAGAACTCCACCTGCTTGGCGCGCTCGGTCAGGGTGGGTGAATCCTTGCCCGTATAGGTGTAGGCGCCGAGCAGCACGCGATCGGCGCGTTCGGGATGCGCGGCGGCGAAAGCGGCCACGCGCAACGCGCCCGAGGATTCGCCCATGAACATGAATTTCTTCTGGCCGGATTCCTTTTCGATGATCGGCATGGCGGCTTCCAGGTCGGCAACGCCGCTCTTGATGTCGGAATTGCCGCTGGTGACGCTCGACTTGCCATAGCCTTCGAAGTCGATCGCCCACACGTCATAGCCCAGACGCGCAAAGACGTTCATCATGGAATATTCGCCGGCGCCGGGGACGTTTAGATCCCAGCTCGACACCGCCCCGATCGAAGAGCCGTGAACCATGATGACAGTCGTGAGCGGCGCCTGGCCGGGGGCCGGCTCCTTGGCGCGGCGGCGGTAGAGTTGCAGCTTCACATCGCCCTTGTTGGCGATATATTCCTTGTTCCAGAAACTCGTCTGATCGGCGGCGCGGGCTATTCCGGCCGGCATGCTGGATATCGCGGTCGCGGCGGCGGCGAGGCCAATCCCCGAAAGCACCGTGCGGCGGCTGTGGCCGTGCTCATTGGGGCCGTGCTCAGACGTCTCAACATTTGTATCGGATTCGGGGTGCATGAGTTCCCTCCTTGGTGGTTCGCCGCTACCCGGCGCTCTTATATCCAGTCTACCTGTCCCCGCCCCCCTCGTCACTACCCGAAGCGGCGCACAGGACCGTGGATGAACGGCCAATGACCCTGATTTCACATGGAATCCGATAGTAGCGATCCCAGCGCGGGAGTATCGTTTTCACTGGGCGATGATCGAGGTGATGCATGGCCGCCTGCAGTTGCAAAGATTTGGTGCGGCTTGGCCTTTCCGTCCTCGCGGCCGGAATACTGGCGGGAAGCTCTGCGGGCGCGGCGCTTTCCGGCGATCATGTCGATATCGCGCTGGTCATCAACACCGACGTCTCCTACAGCGTCGATGAAAGCGAAGCGCGCTTTCAGCGCGAAGGCGCCATCGCCGCTTTCCGCAACCCCGACGTGATCAAAGCCATCCAGGCAGGTCCCCTCGGGCGCATAGCGGTGACCTATCTCGATTTCTCCAGCCACTCCATGAACAGGATCATCGCGCCCTGGCACATCGTTCACGATGCGGCCAGCGCCGAGGCGTTCGCCGATCTGCTCGCCATCGCGCCCCGCACCTTGGGTGTGCAGACCTCGATCAGCAGCGGCCTGGAAATGGCAGAGCATCTGCTCGACGCCAGCGGTTACGTCGCAACAAAACGGGTGATCGACGTTTCGGGCGACGGGCCGAACAATGAAGGCCATCTGGTGGACAAAATCCGGGACGAGATCGTCGCCAAGGGCATCGTCATCAACGGCCTGCCGATCATGACGCCGGCCGACCAATTCGACGTCTATTACCTTGCCGACCTCGACAAATATTACGCCGGCTGCGTCATCGGGGGAAACGGCGCCTTCATCCAGGTGGCGCATGGCTTCGAGGATCTGGCCCGCGCGCTGCGGCGCAAGCTCATCCTCGAGATTTCCGACGCCGGGAAGGCCGCAAATCCGCTGCTCGTCAAGGTCGCGGCGTCCACGCCCCGTGCGGCAACCGCTCCACATGCGGTTTACGAGAAGGGCTGCGATATCGGTGAACGGATGCGCTTCGGCGGATAGTCGCGTCTACCGCGCTAACAGGGCGTCTCGCAGGGGCCGCCGCCATTGGCGACGCAATGACACCTCTCGCCAAATTCCTCGACGAGCTGCGACAGATATTCGTCGAAGGCGATGCGCAACAATTGATGGCGCGTGACGTCTTTCTTCACCCCGATAATCCCCAGCATTTCGTATTCTTCCGGCGTAAGGGCCACCATCAGCCGGCGCGGTTTGTCGGGATGATCGGAGTGCAGCGCGATCTCGCGCGCCGGCCGGGCAAAGACCCGCTCGGGCGCATCGATGCGTGGCGGCGGGGCGTGCCAATCGGGAGCAGGCGCGCGCTGCGGCCCTTCACGCCATCCCGGCGAATGGCCCTGTATGGAGATTGGCGCCTCGACGCGTTCGCTCGCGTGGACAAAAGAGCGTGCGGAACCCGATGCGATTGCCCCCGACACAATCGGTGATGGCGCTGCTTCACCTTTGCGCACCAGCAGATTTGACGTCAGGCTAGCAAATTTGCCGCCGCTCATTTTCTTCCGCTCGTATCGTAGGTGTCGGCCGGGCGGCGTCCGAAAACGCCGGTACGGCGTTCCGGACCGGCGAACAGCGCGGAGCCGAGCGGATGCACGCGGCGATCCTGACCGGATCGGCGCTCCATCACCACGCCTTCACTGACGGGTTCTTCTCGGCGATCCATTCCGGATCGGCGCTCTATCATCACCCCTTCATTCATCGTTTCCGCACGCTGTCCGTTGACCGGCTCCGACCATTGCTGATGGATCACGCCGGGACGCGGAGGCGTCACCTCGGGCCGGGAAGGCGCGTGCAACGGAAACGCGTCGGGAGCGCTCGCTTCGGCGGGCTCCACAATTTCCCCAGCGTCCATTCCCGTCAGAGGGGTGAGCGAGAAATGCTGCGACTGGATCTCTGGGACCAGGCTCGTGTCCTTGGTCAGACGCGCGAGCCGGTCCTGGATATAAAGCCAAAGTTCGGCGATTTCCTTGGATGAGGCGGATTTGGGCACCGCTTCTCCGACCGTCCGGCCGTCGACCATGCTGGCGGCGAAATCGACGCGGTGATGGATCGTCACCGGCGCCACCATGCCATGCTGGGAAAGGGCGACTGCGGCTTCGCCGGTGATACGTGCGCGCTGGGTCGCGCCATTCACGACAAAGATCAGCGGCTTGCCGGAGCGCTCGGCCATGTCGACGGTCGCGCCCACAGCGCGCAGATCGTGCGGACTCGGGCGGGTCGGCACAATGACGAGATCGCAATGGGCGATCACTTGCTCGATCGATGCGGAAATCGCCGGCGGCGTATCGATGATGGCGAGGCGGGTACCGGTCCGGGCAAGATGGGCGAGCGCGCTTTCCAGCTCGAACGCACCCACTTTGGCGAATTGGGGCGTCCGCGCTGTGCGTGCGTTCCACCAGTGCGAAAGGGAGCCTTGCGGGTCGGTGTCGATCAGGGCGACGGGCCCCGCGCCCGCCTTTTCGGCCTCGACAGCCAAATGGCCGGACAGCGTCGTTTTGCCCGATCCGCCCTTCTGCGAAGCTACCGCTACAACGATCATGAAGATGCCTAGACGAAAACGCCGCATCCTTTTAAGGGGATAGCTCTTTCAACTCCGCAAACCCGAAAGCTCGAACTTGCATTTGTTTGTAAGGACTTTTTCCACTATTCCTCGCCTAGAGGAGGGCCTTCGGTGGATCTGGTCGCGGGCCGGGAATGCGGCAAATGCTCGGCGTGCTGCACAGTCCTGAATGTGGACACGCCCGAATTCCAGAAGCTGCCGGGCAAGCCTTGCGCCCATCTCTGCGCCCAGGGCTGCGCCATCCATGAGACGCGCTTTCCGGTCTGCCGCGCCTATTACTGCGGCTGGCGCTATCTGGCCGGGCTCCCGGAAGATTGGCGCCCCGACAAATCGGGCGTGCTGGTCGATTTCCAATCGGACGACCTGCCCCCCCATTATCCCAAGCGGCCGGGGATCCGCCTGACCGTGTTCGGCCCCCCGGAAACCGCGCTGAAACCGGGATTCCTCGACTATGTGGCGCGGCTGGTCGCTTCGGACATCCCCGTGATCCTGGCGGTTCCCGGGCCACCCGGGTTCTTCCCGGCGGGCGCGCTGCTGAACGATGCGTTGAAAGGGGCCGTCGCCCGCCGCGAGATTTCAGCCGTGCAAGCCGCCATTTCCGAGGCCTTCAAATCGCTCGCCTCGCACAAATTCAACCCGGTCGTACACCAGCATTTGAAGCCCGTGGAAGTGTCAACCAGCGGCCCAAAATAGGCTATAGTGCCCCCGGCAAGTCCGCGCCACTCGGGGCTGCTGACGCACAATGCCACCGATTCAGAGGTCTCAAGGAGGGACGTTCCAATGAAGCTTGGACACAGTTTTGCGCTCGCGGCCGCATTCAGCCTGTTTGCGGCGTCCGCTTATGCGCAAGGGCAACCGGATTTTTCGAAGGTCGAGATGAAGGTCACGCCGCTTGGCAACAACGTCTATATGTTGGAAGGCCAGGGTGGAAACATCACCGCCGCGGTCGGCAATGACGGCGTCATCCAGGTGGACGGCGAGTTCGCCCCGCTGCACGACAAGATCAAAGCGGCCGTCGACAAGGTTTCGGGCGGCAAGCCGATCAAATATCTGATCAACACGCATTTCCACGGCGACCACACCGGGGGCAATGCGAACTTTGCCAAGGACGGCACCACCCTGGTCGCACATCAGAACCTGGCCATGCGCCTCGAGCACGGCTCGACAAACGGAATGTCGGGCGCCAAGACCGCGCCAGTCGAGAAGATGGCGGTCCCGACCAAGACCTACACCACCGAAGGCTTGCAGCTGATGGTGGACGGCCAGACGGCCACGGTCAATCATCCGCCAAGCGCGCACACCGACACGGATTCCTACGTCTATTTCCCGCGCGCCAATGTGATCGCGACCGGCGACGTTGTCAGCACCGGCGAACGCTACGTCACCATCGACTACGCCAATGGCGGCAGCATCAACGGCATCATCTCGACGGTCGAGATCTATCTCAAGCTGGGTAACGACCAGACCAAATATGTTCCCGGCCACGGTGCGCTTGCGACCAAGGCCGACATCCAGCGCTATCATGACATGCTCGTGCGCGTGCGCGACTCGGTGCAGAACGAAATCAAGGCCGGCAAGACGGAAGAGCAAGCGCTTGCCGACAAGCCGCTCGCTCCGGTCGGCGCGCAACTCCACACCAATCAGATGGCCGACGACAATATGGTCAAGATGGTCTATCGCTCGCTGAAAGGCGTGAAGGCCAACCCGGCCTAATTGTTTGACAAAAGATCGTGGCCGGGGCGGGCAACCGTCCCGGCCATATTTTTGAGGCGCAGCATCATGAGACGGACGGGATTGGTTTTCGCAGGCGTTGTGACCGGCGCCCTCGCGCTGTCGTTCGCGTCATCCGCCGCGACTCAAGGGTCTGCCGATCTTTCCGGCACATGGGAAGGATCGGGCTTCGACCTTGCCCCCGGCGCCAAAGGCCCTGGCCCGGTGACGAACCTCTCCAGCGATATCCAGAAACCCGAAGGCGATTACAGGAATCCGATTCTGCAGCCTTGGGCCGCGGCGATCGTGAAGAAATGGGCCGAAGAAACCCATGCCGGCCGGGCGCCGGCGCACGCCCATGCGCTGTGCTATCCCACTTCGCTCCCAGGCGTGATGACACTGCACAACGCATATCAATTCCTGCAAACCCCGGAGAAGGTGACGATCATCATCGCCAACCAGACTCAGGCCCGCCATATCTATCTCAACGTGCCGCATTCCAAACATGTGACGCCTTCCTGGTACGGCGAATCGGTCGGCCATTACGAGGGCGACACGCTTATCGTCGATACGGTCGGCATCAAGACGATGGATGTCGTGCCGCTGGACCGCTTCGGCACGCCGCACACGGAGAAGCTTCATGTCGTCGAGCGCATTCGCAAACTGAGCGCGAAGGAGCTGCGTATCGACTATCGCATCGAAGACCCCGGCGCCTTCACCACGCCCTTTGATGCGGTCGCGCTGTTTCATCCCTTCAAGGAATGGGACGAAGAGACCTGTGCCGAGAACAATGTCGATCAGACGGGCAAGCTTATCTCCGGCACGCCGATGGACATGTCTCCGGCGTTCTGAGCCCTCTTCATGAGCGCTCCCGTTCATCCCACGCCGCCCCCTCCGCCGGCCGAAGCCAGGGAGCCGACCGCGCAAGACGTGTTCGCCGACATCTATCGTCACGCGACTTGGGGGAGGAACGATCAGGGCGCCGGAAACTCTGGACCGGGATCGACGCTTCAATCGACGCTGGTCTATCGCACGTTCTTGCAGGCGTTCCTGAAGGACTGTGACATTCGTTCGGTGGTTGATGCGGGGTGCGGCGATTGGGAGTTCTCGCAGGCGCTCGACTGGAACGGCATTGATTACAAAGGATTCGACGTCGTCGAATCCGCGATCGCTCAGAACAAGCAGAGATTTGCGAAAGCGAACATCCAGTTCTTCGCCGGCAATGTCGTCGAGCTGAATCTTCCGCCTGCGGATCTGCTGATATGCAAACACGTGCTCCAGCATCTGCCGACGAAGGATGTGCAAAAATTCCTGAACCAAATGCCAAAATACAAACACGTCCTGCTGACCAACAGCGTCAATTCCGACACGATGTCGGCTGCGAACGGCGACATCGCCGTCGGCAGCTTTCGGACGCTCGATCCCACCGCGCCTCCGTTCAATCTGCCAGGGACGAAGGTCCTGGCCTATTTCGACGCCCATCACGCGCATCAGGTAGTCCATATCTCGGTCAGGACAGCAGCCGCCACCCCCGAGCCGCACGGCGCGTCTCGGTCATCGTTGGACGCGGAATTCGCCAGGGCCGCGCAATTTCATCGGCATGGACAATTGCCCGATGCCGAGCTGATCTGCCAAAGGATCCTCATAACGGATCACCGCCATTTCGGAGCGAATTACCTGCTTGGGGTCATTGCCCTGCAGCGTGGCCAGTTGGAAACTGCCGAAGCGCGGCTGCATCTGGCCATGGAGATCAATCCGAATGTGGCCTCGGTTCACCGGGATCGCGGCATCACCTTGGGGCAGCTCGGACGGGCGGACGAGGCGTTCGCGAGCTTCGATCAAGCGATGGCGCTCAAGCCCGATTATGCGGAATTGTTCGCCCATCGCGGCAATCTTTTGCAGCAGCTCGGGCGAATTGATGAGGGCCTGGCGAATTACGACAAAGCTATCGCAAGGCGGGCCGGATCCCCCGCCGTTTATTACAATCGTGGCGTGGCGCTATCCAAACTCAACCGGTTCGACGAGGCCATCGAAAGCTTCGAGAAATCGATCGCATTAAAACCGGATTATGTCGCCCCTCATGTCAAACGGGGAACGGTGCTGCTGGAGCTGCGGCGGTATGACGACGCACTGGCGAGTTTCGATCGGGCAGTCGCACTCAAGCCCGATGACGCGGAAGCGTTTTACAACCGCGGCGTCGCATTCCAAGAACTGGCGCGTCCCGCCGATGCCATTGCGAGCTACGGTCGGGCCATTGCCCTCCAGAAGAATTTCGCTGGAGCGTTGAACAATCGCGGCAATGCGTTCAAGGCTCTTCAGCGCTTCGAAGACGCGCTGATGGATTATGATCAGGCGATCGCAGCCTCACCCGATTTCGCCGATGCGTTCTACAATCGCGGTATCGTGCTGTTCGAACTGAAACGGCCGGACGAAGCCCTTGCGAGCTATGATCGTGCGATTCTCCTCAAGCCGGACTACGCCGAAGCACTCTTCAGCCGCGGATTATGCAAATTGGCGATGGGACTCACGGCGGGCTGGAATGACTTCGAACACCGCTGGCGGATCAAGAATTATCCGGCGATGGATGCGGTAACGGACACGCCCCTTTGGTCGGGCGAGGATTTGAGCGGCCGGTCCATTCTGGTCTGCGCCGAACAGGGTTTGGGTGACATCATCCATTTCAGCCGGTATGTGCCACGGCTCGTTGAATCAGGGGCAAACGTCAGTTTGCTGGCGCCCGATAAGCTCCATGGAATTCTGAGGGGGCTGCCGGGCAAGATTCGTTTGGCCTCTGCGGTTGCCGCAAACGACCGGTTCGATTTCCGCTGCGCACTGATGAGTCTGCCGCGCCTTTCGGGCGGCGATCTGACCAATGTTCCGCTGTCGATTCCGTATCTCGCACTCGACCCTACCCGCGCCGCGCAGTGGCAGCAGAGAATCGGCTCGCACGGTTTTAGAATTGGAATATCGTGGCAAGGCGCCCTGTGGCACGGCGGCGCGGAGATCGTTGGCCGCTCGATTCCGTTGATGGAATTCCGTCCCCTGTCTCAAATTCCCGGCGTCCGCCTCATCAGTCTTCAGAAGAACTTTGGCGTCGAACAGATCGCGCAGCTGCCGGCGGACATGACCGTCGAAACCCTGGGCGAGAATTTTGATGCGGGACCGCAAGCCTTTGCCGACACCGTGGCGGTTGCGGAGCATCTTGATCTGATCATCACCTGCGACACCTCGATTGCGCATGTCATGGGTGCGCGCGGGCGACCTACCTGGATCGCGCTCAAATATGTCCCCGAATGGCGGTGGGGGCTCACCGGTAGCCAGAGCCCGTGGTATCCGACGGCGCGCCTGTTCCGCCAGCAGATGCGGGGGGACTGGAGCGCAATATTCCGCGAAATGGCGGCGGAGCTAAGCAGAATGGCTGTTTGACGGAAATTCGGTCCGGCGAGCAGGCGTGGGCGCTCAGCGCTTTGGGCGGAAGAGGATTTGCGCCGGCTGGCGGCGCAGAACGTCGTAGCATTCGCAGGCGTAACTCTCGAGTTTTTCGCGATCCGAGATCTCGATCCGCCCGCGAGTGTAATGGA
This sequence comes from Alphaproteobacteria bacterium, assembly GCA_034665805.1. Lineage (GTDB taxonomy): Bacteria > Pseudomonadota > Alphaproteobacteria > Micropepsales > Micropepsaceae > CAIYRG01. Next base: position 11,995 of record JAXDMY010000068.1, on the reverse strand, counting down.
TCATGCCGGCTTCTTGCAGGCTGCGCGCAATGGCGGTGACGGTCGTGCGTCGCACCCCCAGCATTTGCGACAGAAATTCCTGGGTGAGCGGTACGACATCGGCACCGATCACGTCGCTGGTCTGAAGCAGCCAGCGCGACAGCCGCGACTCCGCTCCGTGCAATGCATTGCAAGCGGCCGATTGCTGAGTCTGCGCGAGCCTGAGTTCGCGGTAACGGATCAAAAGATCGCCCATCCGCTCGCTTTCTCGTACCGCCTTTTGGAATAGCGGGGCCGCGATACGAGCGGCACGCCCAGGAACTTGCACCACGGCGCGCGCATAGGCGGACGAGATGCCGAAGCCGCATTGGGCGCCGAGCATGCCTTCGCGTCCCACGACGGCCGTTTCCACCGCTTTGCCGTCCCGCATGACCGAGAGCATCGAGATCATGCCGCTGAACGGGAAATGCACGTATTGGATGCGTTCGCCATGGTCCTGCAGCACGCTGCCCTGCTCGATCCGCACTTCCTTGAGATGTGGACGCAAGAGCGAGTAGTCCGACGCCGATAAGGCCGTCAGCAATTGATTCTCGCCCTGAAACTCCGCACGCGTGACCATGCAGGCCCCTGCAGTGGGTTGTTTTCCCGCGCGTATTCGCGCGGCGGCGGGCGCCGTTGGTGACTTGAGCCCCGAGGGAGGTGGTTAATTCTTAAGCTCAACCTAGTCGGTTCGGTGGCCGACATATTCCTGCGGATATCCACGAAATCCTTGGCCCAACAGCGATTTGGGTTCCCCCCAAACGCCTGTCATGAATTCGTAATGATTGGGAAGTGTTTCTGTCATAAAGCCCAGGCGATGTTGACTCGGGATCGCTTCAGGACCTTCTCTCGGGCGCTGCTCCAAACGGGGTTTTCATGCGGCTTCTGGTGCTTGCGGGCGATGGGATCGGCCCCGAAATCACGGCGGCAACGCTCACCGTGCTCAGGGCGGCCGTCCGCCGCTTCCACCTTGATCTCGACATCGAAGAGGATGCGGTCGGGCATGAAAGCCTGAAGCGCTACAGCACGACGGTGCGCCCCGGTCTCTTGGACAAAGCGCGCGCGGCGGATGGCTTGATCCTCGGTCCTGCCGCCACTTTCGATTTCAAGGATCCGGAAAAGGGGGAGATCAATCCCTCGATGTATTTCCGCAAGAATCTCGACCTCTTCGCCAATATCCGCCCCTCACGCACCTATCCCGGGCTGCCCGCGAAGCTTGGCCAATTCGACCTCGTCATCGCTCGCGAGAATACCGAAGGCTTCTACGCCGACCGCAACATGGCGTTAGGCAATGCCGAGATGCTGGTGACCGAGGACGTCGCGATATCGCTCCGGCGCATCACCCGGAACGCTTCGGCACGCATCGCGCGCGTCGCATTCGAGTTCGCGGAACAGCGCAAGAAACACGTGACCATCGTGCACAAGGCCAATGTGCTGAAACTGGGCGACGGCATGTTCATCGAGGAATGCCGAAAGGCGGCGCGCGATTTTCCCGATGTCGCCGTGGACGAGATCATTGTCGATGCGATGATGGCGCATCTGGTGCGCGATCCCGCCAAATTCGACGTCATCGTCACCACCAACATGTTCGGCGACATCATCTCGGATATGACGGCGGAAGCTTCGGGCAGCCTGGGCCTGGGAGGCTCGCTCAATCAGGGCGCCGATCACGCCATGGCGCAGGCCTCGCATGGTTCGGCGCCCGACATTGCCGGGAAGAACCTCGCCAACCCCTTTTCCCTGATCCTGTCCACCGCGCTCCTCCTTAGTTGGATTGGAAGAAGGCACGCCGCACCCGGTTTCATGGACGCGGCCGCCGGAATCGAGCGGGGCATCGAACAGGCCATCGCGACGGGCGAGATCACCCGCGATATTGGTGGTAGGCTCGGCACCAAGGAAGCAGGCGACGCCTTAGCGGCCCGCATCGGGGGAGCATGAGCAGGACGGCTTACGACGAGAGGCTCGCCCGGGGTGGCACGCGTGCGACAACGCTCACGCCGATCCAGGAATCCGCGCTGAAGAAGGCGACTTGGCGCCTCGTTCCCATCCTGACCCTGGGTTACCTCTTCAGCTATCTCGACCGCACCTGCATCGGCTTCGCCGGCTTGACCATGAAACAGGATTTGGGCCTGACCAACACCCAGTTCGGCGCCGCGGCAGCGTGGTTCTTCGCGAGCTACATGCTGTGCGAAGTCCCCAGCAACATGGCGCTATACCGCTTCGGCGCACGGCGCTGGATCGCGCGCATCATGATCAGTTGGGGGCTGGTTTCGGCCGCCATGGCGCTGGTTTCCGGACCCTGGAGCCTCAATGGCATGCGCTTTCTGCTCGGCATCGCCGAAGCCGGCTTCTTTCCGGGCGTGACGTTTTATCTTGCCGCCTGGTTTCCCCGCGAATACCGCACCCGCATCCTCGCCTGGTTCCTGGTCGCCGTTCCCCTCTCCTCGCTGGTCGGCGCCCCGCTCTGCGGTCTGCTCCTGGAGATGGATGGAATCCTCGGCCTCGCCGGCTGGCAATGGATGTTCATCATGGTGAGCCTGCCGGCGACGGTGCTGGGTTTTGTCGTGCTCAAGGTGATCCCCGACAAACCCGACGACGCGTCCTGGCTGACCCGCGAGGAAGCCGACGCGGTGATCGCCATGCGGGCCACGGAAACCCACGACCGGGCGAAGTCCACGCTCTGGGGGGCGCTCAGCGATCCACGCATCATGTTGCTGGCCGTGGTGCAGTTTGGGTTCACACTGGCGGCCTATGGCGTCAGCATCTGGCTGCCGCTGATCATTCAGGAGTACCACCTTTCCAGCCTGACGATCGGCTTCCTGGCCGCGATTCCCTACATTTTCGCTACCGCAGGGATGCTGTTGTGGGCGCGCCATGTCGACCGCACCGGCAAGAAGATCGGCAATATGGTGCTGTGCCTCGGCCTCGCCACGATCGGACTCGCGGCCTATCTCTTCTCCGGCTCGCTCGTGATCTCACTGATCGATCTGACCCTGGCGCTTGTCGGCGTAACAGCCGCGCGCGGCATTTTCTGGGCAATCCCGCCGCGCATCCTTACCGGCGCGGGCGCCGCGGCCGGCCTTGCCTTCATCAACTCCATCGGCACATTTGGCGGCTTCGTCGGGCCCTATATGATGGGCGTGTTCAAGGATGCGACCGGAGGATTCACCACCGGCATCATGGCCATGGCCGGCGTGATGATCATAACCACCGGTTTGGCCGCGTCGCTGAAATTGCTCGTGCGGCAAGAATGAGGGAGGGAAAACCATGGGCTTCACCCGACGCGAATTCGGGGCTGTCGCGCTTGGCTCGGCGGCTGGGCTCGCAATGAGCGAGGCAAGGAGCGCGGAGAGCTTTACCGGCTCCACAGATTGCCACGTCCATATCATCGGGCCGCTGGCGAAATATCCGATGGCGCCGAACCGGCCCTATACGCCGCCCGAAGCCAGCGTCGCGCAGCTCAAGGCGATGCATGCGCGGCTTGGAGTCACCCGCACCGTGCTGGTGCAGCCGAGTTTCTACGGCACCGACAATTCCTGCATGCTTGACGCGCTTGCCGAGCTCGGGCCATCCGCGCGCGGTGTCGCGGTGGTGGCGCCGAACGTGGCCGATTCGGTCCTGCACGATCTCGATGCCAAAGGCGTCAGGGGCATCCGTATCAATCTGGAATCCGCGGGCAACCGCGATCCCAAATCGGCCGGCGCGCTTCTGGCCGCTTACGCCAAGAAGGTCGCGCCGCTCAATTGGCACATCCAGATTTTTGCCGTGGCGCCGGTGATCGGCGCGTTGACCGCGCAGATCGCCGACATGACCGTGCCGGTGGTAATCGATCATTTCGGCATGCCTGTCGCGTCGGAGGGCTACACTTCGAAAGGCTTTGGCGCGATCATCGATCTTGCCCATGCGCGCAAGATCTATGTGAAGCTCTCCGCGCCCTACCGCATTTCCAAGCTCGCCGATTACAAGGACGTCACGCCGATGGCGCAGACCCTGATCTATGCGGCACGCGATCGCATGTTGTGGGGCAGCGACTGGCCGCACACGCAAACGATTGCCGGGCATTCGACGACTGAGGTCACGCCGTTCTCGAAGATCGACGATGCGGCGGCCTTCAAGCTGTTCAATTCCTGGTACCCCGATGAGCTGACGCGCCGGATGATGCGGGTCGACAATCCGGCCAAGCTCTACCGCTTCTCTTGATATGGCGCCGGACGCCTCTTACGGGAGTAACCGCCGTGAGTGAGAAGGATGTGGACCGGCGGGCTTTGTTGACGCTTGCAGGAGGTATCGCCGCGGCCGCGGCGGCCGGCAGCATAGGATGGATCGGGATGGCATCTGCGCAATCGAAACTGTCCGACATCGTATCGATGAGCGGCGCCGAACTGTCGGCCGCGATTCGGACAAAGCGTGTGTCCTGCGTCGAAGTGATGAACGCCTATCTCGACCACATCGCGCATGTGAATCCCAAGGTGAACGCCATCGTGTCGCTTCAGGACCGCGGCGATCTCCTGCGCCAAGCGCGCGAACGCGATGTGCAAGTGGCGCGCGGAGAATATCTCGGCTGGATGCACGGCTTTCCGCAAGCCATCAAGGATCTGGCGCCGGTCAAAGGAATCCGCCTGACGATGGGATCGCCGATCCTGAAGGATTTCATCGCGCCCACCGATGCGATTTTCGTCGAACGAATGAAGCGCGCCGGGTCCATCATCGTCGGCAAGACCAACACGCCGGAATTTGGCCTCGGTTCGCAGACCTACAATCCGGTCTTCGGCACGACGTACAACGCCTATGACCAGACCAAGACGGCCGGCGGCAGCAGCGGCGGCGCGGCCGTATCGCTGGCTTTGCGCATGCTGCCCGTCGCCGACGGCAGCGATTCCGGCGGCTCGCTGCGCAATCCCGCGGCCTACAACAATGTCTTCGGTTTCCGCACCTCTTATGGGCGCGTGCCATCGGAAGGCACCGATCTGTTCAACGCATCCTTCGGCGTTTGGGGACCCATGGCGCGCAACATCTCCGACCTAGCCATGCTGCTCTCGATCCAGGCCGGTTATGATCCGCGCGTGCCTCTGTCCAACCGGCAAGACTCCATGCAGTTCGCGCAGCCCGTCAGGCGCGATTTTCGCGGCACGCGAATCGCATGGCTGGGAAATTTCGGCGGCTACTTGCCCTTCGAACCCGGCGTGCTCGACCTCTGCAAAAGCGCTCTCAAGGTGTTCGAGGGCCTCGGCTGTGTGGTCGAGGAGGCCAGGCCCGATTATCCGATCGAGCAGGTTTGGCACAATTGGGTCAAGCTGCGCTCCTGGCAGGCCGGAACACCGCTCAAGGAATTCTACCGTGATCCCGCCAAGCGCGCGCTGATGAAGCCCGAAGCACAGTTTGAGGTGGAGAGCGGGATGAAGGTCAGCGCGTTCGACATCTCCGACGCGTCGGCAGGGCGGACGGCCTGGTATCAAGCGGTGCGCAATTTTGCAGAGAAATACGAATTCTTCATTTTGCCGTCGGCGCAGGTCTTTCCCTTCGATGCGACCGTGCATTGGCCCAAGGAGGTCGGTGGAAAGGCGATGGATTCCTATCATCGCTGGATGGAAGTCGCGGAAATTGTCACGATGACGGGGTGCCCCGCGCTGAACGTGCCGGTGGGCTTCAACGCGCGCGGGTTGCCGATGGGAATCCAGATCGTCGGCCGCAACCAGGCCGAACTCAGTTGCTTGCAGCTGGCTTATGCTTACGACCAGGCGACGGGCTGGGTGGAAAAACACCGCCCCGCCCTTTTGAATGCGTAATGAACTCGGAGGAAGTCATGAGACTCAGCAGACGCGAATTCGGAGTGGCTTCGTTGGGGGCACTGGCTCTCAGCAGGACGGCGTGGGCCGCCGGTCCGCTTGCCGATATGCCGGCCGGCGCCATCGATGTGCACAACCACATTGTGGGTCCGCAATCGAAATATCCGATGGCCGCCACACGCACCTATACGCCGCCCGAAGCCTCCGTCGCGCAATTGCGCGCTTTGCGCGCTCAGCTGGGCGTCGCGCGCAACGTCATCGTGCAGCCGAGCTTCTATGGCACCGACAATAGCTGTCTCGTCGATGCGCTGACCGAGCTGGGACCATCGGCCCGCGGAATCGCCGTGGTGCCGCAAAATGTTTCGGATGCGGAGCTGAAACGTCTTGCCGCCGCAGGCGTGACCGGCGTGCGCCTCAATCTCGCGACGGCCGGAATCAGCGACCCCAAAGTCGCGATCGATGCGATCAACGGCTTTGGTCCGCGCTTTGTGCCGCTGAATTGGCACATCCAGATCAATACGGGACTTCCCATCGTGGCGGCGATTGCGCAGACCGTCGCCGACTTGAAGGTGCCGGTCGTGTTCGATCACATGGCCAATCTCCAGGCCGAGAAAGGCGCGAACCAGCCGGGCTTCGGCGCGCTCGTCGAGCTCGTGAAGGGCCGCAACACCTATGTGAAGCTGTCCGCGCCTTACAATCTTTCCAAGCGCGCGGATTGGTCGGACGTCACGCCGCTGGCGAAGGCGCTGATCGCGGCAGGGTCCGACCGCATGTTGTGGGGCACCAATTGGCCGCATCCCGGAAATGGACGCGGCCCCATTACGCAGATTACGCCCTATCAGGTGGTGGATAACCCCGCGCTGCTTCGCATCTTTGCGGAAGAATGTCCGGGCGCGGCAATGCGTAAGATGATTCTCGTCGACATGCCGCAACGGCTCTACCGGTTTAGCTGAGCATCATAGCCGCTCCCACTTTGCCGCTTGCGTCGGCGAACGATAGAATCTCGTCATAATTGGGTTTCTCTTGCAACTGGAACGAACCGGGCGGCATTTAGTGCGTATGAGTGCTCCATCAAATTGGCCCCGCAATCGGCTTTTGCTCGCCCTGCCGCCACGCCATCTCAAACGGCTGATGCCGGAGCTCGAACATATTAAATGTCAGCGCGCGCAAGTCCTCATGGACGCCGATAGTTCGCTCGACCATGTATACTTTCCCGATAGCGGCGTCGTCTCGGTGGTGGTGGTTTATGAAGACGGCAATATCATTGAGATGGCAACGATCGGCAGGGAGGGTTGCACGGGTTTTCAAGCCGTCTTTGGCGCCAAGAGTTCCTCCGCCCGGCTTCTCGTCCAAATCCCGGGGACCGCCGCAAAGATGCCGCGCGCGACGTTCATGCGGGCAATGAAGTCGGTACCGGCCTTCCGAAGCCTCATCTTCGCTTACGTTCACGCTTTTTTGGAGCAGGTGCTCGTGTCGGTCGCGTGTAACGGCGCACACAGCCTCAACCAGCGGCTGGCGCGCTGGCTGCTCATGATGCGTGACCGCTGTGACGATGACGCGATGCAGATCACTCAGAGCCTGCTCGCCGAAATGCTGGGAGTGCATCGGCCAAGCATTACGAATGCCGCCGGGGAGTTGGAACGTGCCGGTCTGATTGCCCGCGGCCGGCGGCAAGTCACGATACTCGATCGGAAGCGTCTGACGCGGACATCTTGTGAGTGCTATCAGTTGGTCCGGGCGCGCACCGCCTTTCACCTTCCTAAAACATACCTATAAAACGTCAGTCCCTCGCCAAATTGGTCATCTTCATGACCGACACCGCCCCTCAACTAGGGTAGTGACCCGGAATGAAATTGACATCCCGCTTGCTTCCCTGAACGCGACACTGGGTATGACCTTTCCCAATTCAGCGTCAGCGGCGACGCAAATAAACGGGCTTAATCAACCGTCGGGGGGCGGAATGGACTCAAATTCGAAGACAGGTAAATTCTTGAATCTCACGCCGAAGCGAACCGGCGCCGTTTAGCGCGTATGATTGCTCCCTCGAATTGGCCCCGCAATCGGTTGTTACTCGCCCTGCCACCGAGCCATCTCAAACGGCTAATGCCGGAGCTTGAACATATCGAATGCCAACGCGGGCAGGTCCTCATGGACGCCGATAGCTCGCTCGATCATGTATTCTTTCCCGACAGCGGCGTCATCTCGGTGGTGGCGGTTTACGCGGACGGCAGTATCATTGAGATGGCAACGATCGGGAGGGAGGGTTTTACGGGTGTGCAAGCCGTCTTCGGCGCCAAGAGTTCCTCCGTCCGGCTTCTCGTCCAGATCCCCGGGACCGCCGCAAAGATGTCGCGCGCGGCGTTCATGCGCGCAATGAAGTCGGTACCGTCCTTTCGAAGTCTCATGTATGCTTATGTTCAAGCCTTTTTGGAGCAGGTGCTGGTGTCGGTCGCGTGCAATGGTGTGCACAGCCTCAACCAACGGCTGGTGCGCTGGCTGCTTATGATGCGTGACCGCAGCGACGATGACGCACTGCCGATCACTCAGAGCCTGCTCGCTGAGATGCTGGGAGTGCAACGGCCAAGCATTACGAATGCCGCCCGGGAGTTGGAACGGGCCGGTTTGATTGCGCGCGGCCGACGGCAAGTCACGATACTCGATCGGAGGGGCCTGACGCGGGCATCTTGTGAATGTTATCAGTTGGTCCGGGCGCGCCTCGCCTTTCACCTTCCCAAAACATACACATAGACGCGTCCGTTCCCCACCAAATCGGTCATCTTCATGACCGACATCGTCTCTGAATGAGCCTACAATCAACAGACGGGTAGGAAGCTGAAATAAGCTCCCGCCACCGTTTGGGTGTGACCGAAATTGGAGGGCTTCCTTTGGCAAGCACAGCCCCGCCGTTTGATCCGAAAGTCTTCCTGGCCAAAGTTGATGGCGGCCGAACGATTGCGAAACATCGCAAGAATCAAGAAATCTTCTCGCAAGGGGATGCCGCGGATTCTGTTTTTTACATCCAGAAGGGCAAGGTCAAGATCACCGTCGTTTCCGAGCACGGCAAGGAAGCTGTCGTTGCAATTCTCGGGAGTGACGAATTTTGCGGTGAAGGATGCTTATCCGGGCAACCGAAGCGTATGGCGACCGCGACGGCACTGACGGAGTGCCAGATCATGCGGATCGAGAAAGAGGCCATCATTCGCGTGCTCCACGATGAGCCCCGTTTCTCCGAGATGTTCCTTGCCCATCTCTTGGCGCGCACGATCCGGATCGAAGAGGATCTGGTCGATCAGCTCTTCAATTCGAGCGAGAAGCGGTTGGCGAGAGCTCTTCTTCTCCTTGCGAATTTCGGGAAGGAAGGCAGGCCCGAGCCAATCCTCACCAAGGTGAGTCAAGAGTTGCTGGCCGAGATGATCGGCACCACGCGGGCCCGCGTGAACTTCTTCATGAACAAGTTCCGGAAATTGGGGTTCATCAGCTACAACGGCACGATGGAAGTCCACAGCTCATTGCTAAGCGTGGTCCTGCACGATCAACCGTATATCACGGATAAGACAAGCGGGCCGGCCGAGGTATAACGCCGCTGGTCGCGTACCCGTTACAAATTCGAATGAGAGACGGTTTGTAGATCCTCGGCGACACGCCGCAGCGGCTCTACCGGTTTACCTGATCGATCGTGTTCCGAGCAGCTCGCAGCGTCAGAACGGTATCCATCCGTTCGGGAAAGGCGAAGCGTGGAACAGATGATAATGCGCGAAGGCAACGACCAGGAAAATAACGGCCGCGATCCAGAACGGCCGGCCCAGACTTTCGCTGAAATTTAAGCTGTTGCGGCCGCTGACAACCGCGCCGAATGGAACATTGGACGTCTTGGCCGCGAACGAGTCCCAGACGCTGCCCGATTTGCGCTTGCGTTTAGCATCGATGGAAAACGTCCCGAGGAACGCGACCGCAAGAAACGTCCCGAAGAAAATCACCGATGCAAGGTCACCATTCGCGGTCAGGTGAAATGCCGACCAGATGACGACGCCCCACAGAAAAGGATGCCGCGTGATGCGCAGCACGCCTTTGATGTTGGCTTCTTTCGCCGCGGCGGCGCCATAGCGGACCGATGTCGGATTTGGCATCAGCAGACCCTGAAACCCGAACAGAAACGCGACGGCGATGATCAGAACCCCGGAGTCCCGCACGCCCCGGCCGAGATCATACAGCACCCGATTCTCGGAGCTCATGGAAGCCGCGTTGTAGGATATCGCGAGCCAGACGAGCGTCGCCAAGGAGGCGAGCGCATACAGCCCAAGATACGGACCCTCGCCGATTGCGCTGACGATGCCATCGCGAAGACGCGTACCGGACACAAAAAGATGGATCGCAAGGAACGTAAGTGCCGCTGCCACGAGCATGCTCATGCGCCGATCCTCGTCTAGAGGGTCACCGATTGGCCTGTGTTGAAGATCCGCCTGACATCATGAGGCGGACGCCCTCATCCAGTCTGTCCGCATAGGCCCCCAAGGCGCAAGCGGTAATCACTGCGTAACGGTCCGCGTCCTCCCAGCGCTCTTCCTCGACCGCTTCGCGCACGCCCGGCATCGTCTTGGGATCATATCCGGTGAACCGGCCCGGCGCGTACATCAGATTTTTATACCAGGCCCGGCCCGGCAGACCGATTTCCGGCGCCAAACTTTCTTCGGTCTGTCGCGTGAGCTCGAAGAGCTGGGATTTGATTTTGTCCGATTGTTTCGCGCCATTCGCGGCAAGCGCCGTGTCATAGGTCTTTGCGCTTGTCTTCAAGCGATCGATGGCATTCTCGAGTGGCGAGAAATTGAAATGGGGCACGCTTTTCAGAGGCGTCGGCGCACCGCTGGTCTTGGTGGGATCATCGGCGAGGCGATACGCATTGCTCGCCAGCATCTTCGCCTGCGCCTCGGCGGCCTCGCGCTTGGTGTCGGCAAGCTTTTTCACCTCGTCGAGATAGCGCGACACCGTGTCGGCAAAATCGCCATAACGCACGAGGGGGATGTCGGCGTCGGCCATGCGCAGAATCATGCGCCCGGCGGTTTTTGCCAGCGCGCCGGCATAGACAAAACCGGGATCGCCGAAGCGGCTGTAATATTCATATGTGTCATAAGCGGAATGATAGACGCCGCCGACCTGGCCTTCGCCGCCGAACCCGACATTGAGCGCCGCCAGCCCCAGATGCTGAAGAAAACTGGAATAATCGGAGCCCGAGCCAAGCGCCTCGATGGGAAGATCACGCGCGGGATCCAAAGCGATCTTGCCGCGATCGCGCGCCTCCTCATTCGCGCCGGGCGCAGTGCCGGCGACCTGGAGCCGTGCACGCAGGCGCGCACCGACGGAAACCCCGGTCTCTGGATCCTTCACATCGGCCGCGACGGCGTTGACCAGATGCTGCAGGGAATGGCTGCCCTCGACATTGAGAAAACCGCGTCCACCACCGTCGGAATTGATATAGACGAGGCCTTTTTGCTTCAGCTCGGCTTCATGGGTTTCGGCCCATTCGGTCGAACCCAGCAGCATCGGCTCTTCGGCGTCCCAACTCAAATAAACCAGCGTGCGCTTCGGCCGCCATCCTTGATTCGCAATCGCACCGATGGCCTTGGCCTCGGCCATCAACGCGATGTGGCCGCTCATCGGATCGGAGGCGCCGAATACCCATCCGTCGTGGTGATTGCCGCGCAGGACCCACTGATCGGGATAGGTGCTGCCCTTCATCGTCGCGACGACGTTGTAGATGGTCTTGAGGCCCCACTCGGATTTCACGGCGAGATGGGCGCGCGCCGCGCCGCCGCCGACGTGATAGGTGATCGGAAGCGAGCCGCGCCAAGCGGCCGGCACCACGCGACCGTCAAGGCCTGCGAGGAAATGCTGTGCGTCGCCATGGGAGATGGGGAGCACCGGAATCTTCAGAATCGACGGCGCATTGGCGATGGTCAAACGCTGGGCGTTGGCCGTCGCGCCGATTCCTGGCGTCAGCGGATCGCCGGGATAAAGCGTCATATCCGCAACCGAGCCGCGCTGGAAACCGTTGGCAGGCCGCGCCGGTCCTTTGGGATAGGCGTCGTCCGTCGAATAGCCGTCGTCGCGCGGATCGGAATAGATGATGCAGCCGACTGCGCCGTGCTCTTGCGCGAGCTTCGGCTTCAAGCCGCGCCAGCCGACACCGTAACGCG
>JAXDMY010000067.1:0-6795 GCA_034665805.1 Alphaproteobacteria bacterium | reverse complement strand
ATTCGACTTCGACACCCAGGATGAAGGCGTGCAGCAGCTCGGCGCCGGAAACCGGCTTGTATTCCGCGAGCGCAAAGAGCGCCGAGGCTACCGGGCCGGAAGGGTGAATGATGGTCGGCAGATGCGTATCGTCGAAATCGAAGACGTGGCTGGTGATGCCGTTGAGCAGCGCGGCGGTCAGGATGTCGGTCTTGTCTTCGCGGCCCAGCACGGAGGCCTGCGCGGGTCCGGCAAAAGGGGTGAGCGCGGCGAGTGCAGCCTCCACCGCTTCGTGCCGCGCCGCGCCGACCGCGCAGCCGAGCCAATTGAGAATCGAGCGCACGCCTTCGCGCTTCACCGCTTCGGGAATGTCGGATGCGCGCGAATTCACCACATAGCGTGCGAGGGTGCGTGTCACTTCCATGAGGAACTCCGTTGTTGCGCGGCTTGGCCGCGCTCAGATGTCGAAGAAGACGGTTTCGAGCGCGCCGCCCAGATGAATGTCGAAACGGTAGACATTGTTGGTGCCCAGCTCCTTCGCGGCGATCAGAGTCGCGCGGCGTTGTTCGGGAACGAGGCCCAGGATGGGGTCTTCCGCATTCTCGCGCGCATCGGAAAAATAGATGCGCGTGGCGAGCCGCTTCAGGAAACCCGGTCCCATGATGCCAAGCGCGATATGCGGCGCTTGCAGCGTGTTTCCCGGGCCCGGCACGCGTCCCGGACGAATCGTGCGGAAGCGGAACGCGCCGTCCTTGTCCGAGGCGCAGCGGCCAAAGCCGATGAAAGCAGGATCGAGCGCAATGTCGCTGCGCGCATCTTCAGGATGGGCGTAACGGCCCGCGGCGTTGGCCTGCCAAATCTCGATCAGGGAATCGATGATCGGCGCGCCTTTGTTGTCCCAGACACGGCCGACCAATTCGATTCTTTGCCCCAGCGTGCGGTCCCGTCCGGTCTTGGCGCGCAGCACCGCGTAATCATGGCCGGGCGCAATGAGATCGGGACGCGCGCCAAGGTCGCTGTCGCCCGTCAGATCGGCGGCGCCGTTCCACGGCAATCCGAAATGCAGGAACGGCCCGGTCGTCTGCCACGGGGTCTGCCCGGACATGCCTATTGCTCCATCGGCGTCGCGCCGCGGCCGCGCAGCACGAAATCGAAGCGATAGGAGAGGGCCCAGAACGGCTCGGTCGTTGCAAGATCGAATTGCGCGACGAGTCTTTGCCGCGCGGCTTCGGGCACCGCATTGGCGATGGCATCGAGCGGGAACAGCGGATCGCCGGGAAAATACATCTGCGTGATGAGCCGCTGAGCAAAGCCCGCGCCCAACAAAGAATAATGGATGTGCGAGGGACGCCAGGCATTGCGCGCATTGTACCAGGGATAGGCGCCCGGCTTGATGGTGATGAAGCGATAGCGCCCATCGGCATCCGTGACCACGCGGCCGGCGCCGGTGAAATTGGGATCGCGCGGGCTGTCGTGCTGATCATATTCATGCACGTAGCGCCCGCCCGCATTCGCCTGCAGGATTTCAATCATCGTGTTGGGCACCGGCCTGCCGTTCTCATCCAGCACCCGGCCCGACACGATGATGCGCTCGCCCAGCGCCTCCCCATTGTGCTGGCGGGTGAGGTCGGCCACCGCCGGGCCGACCAGATTCTCCCAGATGTCATCGCCCGAAGGCCCGGTGATTTCGGTCAACGTGTGGGGTGCGCGGATCAGTGCGTGAGAGGGCGCGCGCACGACCGAGGCCTTGAAATCGGCGAATTTGGTCGGTGGCTGCGCAGCGGCATCATCGCGCGAATAGGGCACCGGGTCGGCCATGATTTTTCTCCCGCTTCTAGCCTAGAAAGGCGATACAGAATGCTATTGGCCTATGCAAGCAACGAGGAAATCGGGTGGTGGTAAAGTCACGACGTGCGGAAGTGCTTTTGGGTTCTCATCCATGCCCGTGGTATTGTCCCAGGCCTTTTTTGACGAGGACAAGCCTCATGGCCGGCCCCGGTTTGGTATTGGCTTTTCTCATAATTGCCGTCGTGGCGGTCGCAATATCCGGGAGCGTCTGGGGGGGCATAATTGTTGCGGCCCTCGAACTCGGGTTCTGGGGATTGACGCGATATCTTAGGGGCGGTCGCCGTTTTCTTCGCTCATGAAGCGAATGTAGGGACGGGCATTTCAAATTTCTTTGGCTGCTTGCGCCCTCTCGATTAGATCACGACCTTGGTCATGATGCCCTTGGGGAAGATTTCCTCCGGCTTGAATTGCCGGTGGGCGATGCCCTGCTGAAACGTGTAGAGCGCCATCTGCTCCCAGGTCGGGCGGTTCTCCTCGATGCCATAGGGATAAAGATCGCCGAAGCGGTCGCGCATCTTGCGCGCATAGGTGGTCAGCCATGGCACGGGATAACGCGACACCGCGGGATCGAGAATGCGCTCGATGCTGCGGCGCTTGGATTCTAGAAATGCGTTGTAGAGGTTGCGCGCCGCCCAGGGATGCTCGTCGAGGATCGATTTCTTCATCGCGATGATGTGCATGATCGGCCACACTTTGGTGCGATCGTAATATTCCTCTTCCATCTCGAGATAGTTCGGGAAGAGGCGCACCACGTCGGGATGGCCTTCGAGGAAACAGGTCGGCGGGCGCGCGATGATGGCGCAGTCGATTTCGTTCGCGGCCAAGAGCTCGCTCAAGGATTTGTCGGCGACGCGGGTGAGCTTCAGCCCCTTGGGCAGGCTGAGCTCCACCTTCTCCTCGCGCCCCGGCGCATTGGCGCCCGCCTGGTACCAATGGACGTCGGTCAGCTTCACGTCCATCTCATTGTGCAGCCAGCCGCGCATATAGACCGCCGCGGAATGCGCCCATTCCGGCGAGCCGACTTTCTTGCCCTTCAGATCGCTCGCTTTTTTGATGCCGCTCTTCTTGTTGACGTAGAACGAGCTGAAGCGGAACAGGCGCGAGCAGATCACGGGAAGGCCGATAATGTCGGAATCCGTCCGCGTCACCTGCGTCGAGAATTTGGCGAAGGAGAGCTCGGACAGATCGAATTCGCGATTGGCCGTGAAACGCGCGAAACATTCGTGATGCCCGAGATTCAGCCAAGTGTGGTCGATCCCTTCGGCCTTGACGAAGCCCAGGCGGAAATCGCGGAAATGGTCGTAATCCGTGGTGGCGATGGACAGTTTCAATTGCGACATGGGTCCTCCGGGGTTTTGTGTTCCGTTGTAGCGACATGGTGATGCCCCCCACCCGCTCGCTCACGCTCGCGACCTCCCCACCGAGGGGAGGTGAACACGGCTGTTTCCCTCCCCCTTGGGGGGAGGGGTAGGGGTGGGGGGCAGTGTTGGTCACGATCTCAATTTCTCAAGCATGTGTTCATAGTTGGCAGCCATCACCTGGCTGACCGGCTCGCCTGCCAGAAGCGCTTTGGCCATCACGGCCTCCTTGGCGGCGATGGTTTCGGCAGCATCGAGCACGCGCGCGATGTCGGCCGCGGCGATGACGATCACCGCGCTACGGTCCGCGATGACGTAATCGCCGGGCTCGACCTTCACGCTCTCGAATTGGATCGGCACATTTGTGCCAAGCTCGACGATGCGGCCGCGCGCGGTCCTGGCCGTCAGCGTGCGCGCGAAAATCGCAAAGCCTTGCGTGCGTGCCTCGTCGATGTCGCGCACCGGTCCGTCGCAAACCACACCCGCCACGCCTTTGAGTCTTGCACCGAGCGTAAGAAGCCCGCCCCAGCTCCCCGCGTCGATGCCGGAGCGCTGCTCGATGACGATGACATCATCGCGGCCGGCCGCTTCTATGGCAGCGGTGCCGAGATGGCGCGGCGGACCTTTCGGGCCGGTGCCTATTCCAAGCTTGAGCGTGATCGCGCGTCCCGCGATGCGTGTCTCACCCGATTGATGGGGCACGCCGCTCACTACGCCGCCGAGCTTCAAGCGGTCGAGCGCATCGGAAACGGCACAACAATCCAGGCGCCGCAAGCGTCGCACGGCGTCATTCGGATCGATCTCGGTGCCTTCGGACAATGCGGTCCCTCAGATGTCGAGCACGAGGCGCGGGCTCTTGGAGCCGGAGCAACAGATCATCATGGTCGCGCTCTCTTTGCGTTCCTGCTCGGTCAGAATCGTGTCGCGATGATCGGGGATGCCGGAGATCACGCGCGTCTCGCAGGCCCCGCATACGCCTTCCTCGCAGGAATGCGGCACCTGGATGCCGGCCTCACGCACCGCTTGGAGGATGGATTTGCCTGGCGGAATGGTCAACTCGCGTTTTGAGCGTGCGAGTTCCACGACATAACCGCCGCCCTGCGCCGCGGCGAATTTCGGCGTGAAATATTCGACGTGGATCTGCTCGGGCGGCCAATGGGCCGTCGCCGCTTCGAAGGCGGCGAGCATGGGCGCGGGGCCGCAGCAATAAAGATGGGCATGTTTGGGCAGGCTTTCGATAATCCCCGCCACGTTCAGGAAACGGCCCTCTTCCTCGTCATCGAAATGAAAATGCGCCTCCTTATATGCCGACAGCTCGCCGAAGAACGCCGCGTCCATCCGCGAACGGCAAGAATAATATAGCGCCCAGGGGCGGTTTTTCGAGATTCTCCGCTTGACCATGCAATAGATCGGCGTGATGCCGATGCCGCCCGCCAGCAGCACCACCAGCTCCGCATCTTCCTTCAGCGGAAAATTGTTGCGCGGCGGCATGATGAAAACCTTCGAGCCCACCCGCAACTGGTCGTGCATATAGAGCGAACCGCCGCGGCTGTTCGCATCGCGCTTCACGCCGACCGTATATTCCGAAAGTTCCGGCGCGGCATGGATCAGCGAATATTGCCGTTCGATTCCATTCGCCAGGATGACGCCGATATGCGCTCCCGGCTCGGCACCCGGCAACGGGCCGCGATCCGCGCGCTCGAAGGTGTAGAGATTGGTGTCCCGCGCCGCCATGCGCACGGCAGTGAGCACGACCTCGATCGATTCGGGCGGGATATTGCTTTCCGACAAGCCGTCTTCCTGGCCGTTATATGGGCGGGTACGTTCTCACCATGCGGCCGCCCTATGTTCAAGTCTATATGACGACGTTTGCCCCAATGTTAAAGGCCAAACGGCCACACCGCCCGTTTCCTGGCGCGCGCTGCTTGACGGAAGCCGCATCCGCGCCGCATAGACCATCCATCCTTATTGGTCATGGAATTGGATTCAGGACGTACCGAGCCGCCTAGCGCGCAAATGTCGCGGATCGTGCCCACGGTCATCGCCGGCGCCTTCTTCATGGATGGGCTCGATTCTTCCATCATCTCGACCTCGCTTCCGCAAATGGCGCAGAGCTTTCAGGTTTCGCCATCCCAGATGAGCGCGGCGATCACCTCCTATCTCATCAGCCTCGCCATCTTCATCCCGATCAGCGGCTGGATCGCCGACCGGTTCGGAGCCCGCTTCGTGTTCTGTAGCGCGATCGGCTTCTTCACCTTGGGCTCGGTGTTGTGCGGACTGTCGGAATCGCTGTCCGCCCTGGTGATGAGCCGGGTGGCGCAGGGCTTCGGCGGCGCCATGATGACGCCGGTCGGCCGGCTCATCCTGACGCGCACCTTCCCCAAGGATCAGCTCATGAAGGCGATGAGCTATTACATGCTGCCGGGCATGCTGGGGCCGACCATGGGGCCGCTGGTGGGCGGATTCATCACCACCTATTTCTCATGGCATTGGAATTTTTTCATCAATGTACCGATCGGGTTCGTCGGGATCGCGCTGGCGCTAAAATTCGTTCCCGACATCCGCATGCCGCGCCCCTCGGCCTTCGATATCCCGGGATTCTTCATCATCGCATTCGGTCTTGGGATTGGGCAGTTCGCCATCGAGAATCTTGGCCGCCACACGCTCGACCTGGTGACCGAGGCCCTGCTCATCCTGAGCGCAGGCTTGCTCCTCCTCGGCTACTCGTTTTATGCCGCCCGCCGTCCTGATCCGGTGCTCGATCTGCGCATGTTTCGGGGACGCACATTTTCCGTGGCGGTGATCGCCGGCAATGTGATCCGCGCCGGCATCGCGACCGTGCCCTTCCTGATGCCGCTTCTGTTGCAGGTGGGGTTCGGTCTCAATCCGTTTCAGTCCGGGCTGCTCACCTTCCTGAACACGGCCGGCGCCATGAGCATGCGTGTCTGGGTGTCGCATCTGGTGAAGCGTTTCGGCTTTCGCGCCGTATTCCTGGCCGGCCTCAGCCTGAGTTCGCTGCTCATGGCCGGGTTCGCACTGTTTTCTGCAACCACCCCTCATCTCTTCATCGCGGTCTATCTCTTTACCTTCGGCGTGCTGCGCTCCGGGCAGATGATCGGGATGGGCGCGCTGGCCTATTCCGACGTGCCGCCCGAGGAGATGTCCAAAGCCACCAGCATATTTGCCCTGGCGCAAAGGCTGGCCCAAAGCCTTGGAGTCGGCATCAGCGCCAGTCTGCTGGCCGCCCTGGCGGGTCTGGGACCGATCACGGTCGGGGATTTCCGCATCGTGTTCATCACCATCGCTTTGCTAATGGCTTCTTCGGCGATAGGGTTCCGGCGGCTCAAGCCGGAGGACGGCTGGCAAGTATCGGGTTATCGGAGCGCGGCCGATTAGAGCCGCGCCTGCACCCGGCAGGAGAGGGGTGCCATGTCCAACGCCACGATTGCCGAGGCTGCGCCCGCCGCAAAACCTCGTGGGCGCTTTCAGTGGGTGGCCCTGTCGCTTTGCGCGGCGACCATGTTCGTCGAGGGCTATGACGCGCAGCTCATGGGCTATGTGGTGCCGGGCATCGCGCGGGATTGGGGCGTTGCCCCAGGCTCTCTTACAC
>JAXDMY010000066.1:0-4569 GCA_034665805.1 Alphaproteobacteria bacterium | reverse complement strand
GGGCTCGTGCAGGAGCTTGCAGGATTCACGTCCGAAAGGGCGCGGATAGCGGAACAACATGCAGCGTTCGTCCCCATCCTGCGTCACGAAGATGTTGCGGTAGAGCGAACGTTCCTGATGCAGCAATTGCTGCTGCGCGTTGGCAGGCGCCAAACCGAGGATCGTCAGCAGGAGCGTATAGAAGAGCGCAAGTGCACGCATGGCGAGATCATTCTCTCCGGTAGTTTGTTAGAGCCCCCAGGCCGCCCAGTATAACCGAGATGCTGATGGCAACCATCAATATGGTGTTCACCTCGAACAACAAGACGAGATAAAACGCCGTGACCAAGGTGCCGAGGCTGCTGCCAAGTGTCGAAATAAAATAGAGATAACCGGCGTCATGGCCGGAGGATTCCTTGTTCTTCACAATGATGCGAATGGCATAGGGCGAAATCATGCCGGCGAAGATCGTCGGCACGAGAAACAGGCCTAGACAGGTCGCCAGCGAACCAAAACGGGGATCGCTGATCGTGTTGAACATGAAATCGAGGACCGAGGTCCCGAACAGCAGGATCGGAAGCGTGGTCAGGGCGGAGGTGATCAGGATGGCGCACAGGCGCGTGACGCTGGGCTGGTAGCTCGAATAGATGCCGCCCAGGAGGTAGCCGATGGACAGCGCAAGCATGAAAACGAAGATCACCGAGCCCCAAACATAGATGCTGCTGCCGAAGGAAGGCGCGATCAACCGCCCGGAAAGCAGCTCCACCAGCATGACGTAGAAGCCAGACCAGCCGGCGATGGTGTAGGCCCAAAGGGCGTTTTTCTTTGCCATGGTTCTTTTCGTCGTCCTATCCCAAGCCGCCTTCGTCTGGGCCCATGGGTGTGACGGACACGCCCAAATAAGAACATTCCGGACCATAAAGCAGAGCTTTCACATCGTCGGCGGAAAGAAGCTTCACCAGCTGGTCCACCTGCCCGGCCAAAGGAAGGACCAAGCCCGCTTGTTGGGCCAAGTCCATGGTGACGTCCATATCTTTTTCCTGCCAGGTGAACCTGGTCGAATCCCAGCGCTTCAGCGTCAGATTGAACGCGGGGCATTCCAGCAGCACCTCACGCATCTTTTGCGCGTCCACGCCGAAGCGCTTGGCGAGCAGCAGCGTTTCGTAATTGGAGACGCAATGCACCCAATGCAGAAGATTGTTGCAGGCCTTTGCCAGCTGGCCGGCGCCCACGGGCCCGACCCGCAGCACATTGCGGCTATAGGCCATCAGAACCGGTCTGGCGCGTTCGACGTCTTCTTCCGAGCCACCGCAAAGCGAGAGCAACGTTCCTTCCCGTGCGCCCGACGCGCCATAGACCACGGGCGCATCGATGAAACGCTTGCCCCGTTCTTCGCACAACGCGGCCAGCTCTTTCATCGTGTTCGGGCTGTTGGTCGCGACAATGGCGATGAGCGCAGCTGGGCCCGCATGTTGCGAGAGGGATTCGGTGACGGCCCGTGACTGCTCGTCGGTCGAGACCACGACAAGAAACAGGTCGGCTTTCTTGGCTAGCTCTTCGAGATTTGCTGCCGCGCCAATACCTCGCTTCGCGACGGCTTTCAGTTTGGCGTGGTCGGGATCATAGGCGGAAACATCGTGGCCCTTGGCAAGCAGATGGCCCGCTATGGCGGCGCCCATCTCACCCACTCCAGCCAGACCCACTCTCATAGCGTCCTCATATGGTGCTTACCCGGTATGCTGCGTGATGGTGTCGATGAGGGCTGGCTTGCCCCCTTTCACGGCAGCGATAGCGCGCTTCAGAGCGGGTGCGATGTCGGACGGATTCTCGATCGGGCCTTCGGAATACCAGCCCATCGAACGCGCCAGCGTCGCGAAATCGGGCGCAGGGTCCATGATGTCCATGCCGATGTAAGCGCGTTCCTCGGGCGTGCCACGCTGGCGGGCCACGCTGATCTGGTGCTCCCAATCATTGTAATAGGCGCGATTGTTGTGCATCACGCATAGGAGCGGCACTTTGTGCTTGGCCGCAAACCACAGCGCCCCCGCATCGAACATCAAATCGCCGTCGGTCTGGCAATCGACGACCAGGCGCCCCTTGCCGCGATGGGCGAGCGCCACGCCGATCGCCATGCCGATCTGCGTGCCGGTGCCCAGCGCCTTGCCCGGCCAGCGATAATGCCTGTCGAAATTCCACAGTTTCAGAGCCCAGTCCTCGAAGGCCTGAGTGGTCAACACCCAATCTTCGGATTTGATCTGCTCCCAAACTTCCATGGCGAGGCGCGGTAAGGAGATCGGTGAGGCGTCCCAGCCCTCTCGCGACTCATCGCGCCATTTGGCGCGCTGGTGATCGTGAATCTGCTTGATGGCGCCTTTGCGCTCATCGATGCGCTTGGCCGCTTTTGGGTTCTTTGCCACGCGCGCGCGGCAGAGCTCGGTGAGGGCGGGAATCGCCAGTTCCGTATCGGCCAGCACGCGAGCCGCGCATTCGGGAAATTTCTGATAGCCCATGGCCCATTTGGAAATCTCGATATCGGCAAAGCCGATATCCGTCCATTGACACTGCGCGGGATAGATCGGGCGTAGCGTGCGATTGATGCGGTCATTGTCATGGGTCGGACGCTCCCAATCGCGGCAATCGAGCGCCAAGATCAGATCGGCGGACTTGAAAATCTCCTTGTTCATCCGGCAATCGAGCGAATGCTCGGTGGGAAAGTTCAGCCGGGATTGCACGTCGGAAACCGCCGCGCCCGTGGTCTCGGCGAGGGCCACCATATCCGTCAGGCCGCTTGCCACGCGTCCCACATATTGCGGCAGCAACACCGGCCATTGCGCGGCAATCAACCGGTCGGCGATATCGCCCAGCGCGGAAAGATCGGGTGCGATCTTGCTCGGACGCTTCACCGCGGCGGGCCCAGGCAAGCGAACCGTTTCGGTCAGCGCCTCTTCCTGCAGCCCGGCGTCGTAGCACATATAAATCGGGCCCTGGGGCTCGCTCATCATGATGGAATAGGCGCGGGCGAAACTGTCGGGCACGCCCTGGATGCCGCCCGGCTGGTAATCCCATTTCACGTAATCGCGGACCGCATTGCCCTGTACATTGGCGGTGTGATCCCAATCGACGCGCGGGCGGCGCTTGCCCTCGTCCATCGGGCCGGTGGCGCCGATGACGAATACCGGCGCGCGATCGGTATAGGCGTAATAGATCCCCATCGTGGCGTGCAGCAGCCCAACCACATTGTGCACGATGACGCAAAGCGGCTCACCGCATGCCTTGGCATAGCCATGCGCGATCTGCACCGCGATCTTCTCGTGCTGGCAGAGCAGCATGGGCGGGTCATTGTGGTTGTGATTGACCAGGGAATCATGCAGCCCGCGATAGGACGCGCCGGGGTTGAGTGTGATGTAGGCAAAGCCGAATTGGCGGATCAAATCCGCGATGACGTCCGATTGCCAGCCCCGGTTGGGCGTGGCAGCCGCGCTACGATCCGTCATGAGTTGCGCCTGCCGGTCAGTGGGAGTGACCGTGACTATGCCCGTGAAACGGATCATGGTCATGATCGTGATCGGGTGCGGCGATTTCGCCCTCGGAATAGCCGAGCATCAGGGCTTCCATGACGCGCCGCAGCGGGTCTTCCGAGAGCGGCACATGGGCCGCGATGAAACCGGCAAGCCGCGCGAACACCAGCGGCTCCATGGCGATGCGCTGATAACCGCTCATCTCATCTGGCGCACGGTTGGAGTCGATCGCGGCGGCAAGAAGCTCACGGAACAGCCGATCCAAATGGGCATGCACCGGATCGGGATTCTTCCCCTGTTTCTTCATCGTGGCGAGAAACGAGTGCGCATGCGCGACGAAGCGGTCATAGGCGCCGGTATCCGGACCGGCTTCGTCTTCGAGATCTCCACACATGCTTCACTCCAGAGCTAGGTTACGGTGCGCGATCCACGAGCTGGTCAGCCGAAAATCCACTGAAAGACCAGACCTTCGAAGAGCGGCAGACCGAGGAATAGTTCGAACACGCCATAGAGGACGGCCCAGGCGAACAGGGCCGCGGCAAGAGCGACGTACCATCTTTCGCCTCCCGAAAAATAGAGAAAGTCGGCGACCAGCGCCGGCCCGGCATAAGGAAAGCCGAACAACACCAATCCGCCCACGAAAGCGATGAACCAGGCAAACATGCGCCCCTCGCGCCGATGTTCCTCGCTGGTCACCACCGGTTCGGGCCGTTCGCGCAGCTCCTTGATGAATTGGATGATCGAAAACAGCAGCCCCGGTATGCCGATCACCAGGGGGAGAAACCGCGCCTCGGGCGCATAGGTGAAAGCAAGACCCACCGCGGCCGCAAAGGCGACCAGCATGATGGCGCTGACCAGGATGCGACCCTCAAGCATGGCTCGGTACGGGTTTGTTGGGCCGGCGCGAACGCCAAAGGTAGAACCCGACGCTGGCGAGGATCATCGCAATCAGGATCAGCGAGATCGGGCGCCAGAAGAAGCTCACCCCAAAGAGGCCGATCGCCTTCTGCAGGGAATCCTCGGCGATCTTGCCGAGAATGACCCCGATGATGAAGGGCGCGCGCGGCCAATC
>JAXDMY010000065.1:0-2505 GCA_034665805.1 Alphaproteobacteria bacterium | reverse complement strand
CAGTTCGAGTGATTCTTCTGATAACATCGGGGCATGCGGCATTTCCGCTTTCGCTAAGGACCTTCCTAAGCAGAAGAGGCATCGTCCATGTAGTTCGATTGATTCCGTAATTACTCGGCGGTTCGTGAAGTGGGGTGCGTCACGGTTAGCTGAGACATCCGGCTGCGGTATTTAAGACCGCAACCGGAGGTTTTGAAGTGACTGATGATGCAGGGCACAAGCCCGAGGGGGCGCCGGAGCGCTCCCACATAGCTGGCGGAGGCGCCCCCTCGGGCGTCGGTCAGGGACCCAAGCGCTATTCCGTTCAACGCAAGCTGGCGGTGGTGGCGCGCCTGTTGCGCGGCGAACCGCTGGAACTGGTCGCCCGGGAATCCAGTGTCACCGTGGCGAAGCTGATCGAATGGCGCGAGCGGGCTCTGGCCGGCGCGGCGTCGGCCCTGAAGGAACGCGAGCGCGATGATCGCGACGATGAAATCGCCCGGCTGA
Organism: Alphaproteobacteria bacterium; assembly: GCA_034665805.1. Lineage (GTDB taxonomy): Bacteria > Pseudomonadota > Alphaproteobacteria > Micropepsales > Micropepsaceae > CAIYRG01. The sequence continues at coordinate 2,019 of JAXDMY010000065.1, read as the reverse complement.
AATCCAAGGTGGGGGAGATCACCATGGACACCGAACTTCTGCATGCCCGCATCGAGGCCATGGAGGGCAAAAACCCTTTGGCCCGGCGGAGGCCGAGACGATGAGCCATGCGGTCTCGCCCTCCACGTCGCGTTGCTATGGCCTGGCCCGCGTCTCGCGCGCGTGGGATGTTTCGCGCGCCGGCGTGTATCGCTTTCTCGCGGCGACCCCGTCGATGGCGACCGGCCGTCGTCCCGGACCGGTGGGCGCGTGTCCGGATGGGGAACTGGCGGATCATGTCCGCCGGGAGATCGAGGCCTCCGGCTTTCACGGCGAAGGCTATCGCAAGCTATGGGCGCGACTGCGGTTCGCCGGGGTTCGCGCCAGTCCTCGCCGCGTGCGCCGGGTGATGGGCGAGAACGGCTTGCTCGCGCCTCACCGCGCCGGGCGCTGCGAGGCAAAGGCGCACGATGGAACCATCGTCACCGACAAGGTCAATAAAATGTGGGGAACAGACATGACCCAGACCGTCACCGTCGCGGAAGGCCGCGCTTACGTGTTTGTCGCGGTGGAGCATGCCAACTCGGAGATCGTCGGCATCCACGCCGCGCGTTCGGCCAATCGCTTTGAGGCGCTGGAGCCGGTGCGTCAGGGCGTGAACCGTTGCTTTGGAACCATCGCGCCCGGCGTGGCGCGCGGACTGAAACTGCGACACGATCATGGCTCCAACTACATGTCCGGCGACTTCCAGGACGAGATCAAGTGCCTTGGCATCGAAGCCTCCCCTTCATTCGTGCGTGAACCCGAAGGCAATGGCGTCGCTGAAAGATTCATTCGAACTCTGAAGGAGAATCTCCTTTGGGTGAGGACCTTCAAAACCATTGAAGAATTGCGCGCCGCGCTCATCGCTTTCGCGAGGCGCTACAACGAGACCTGGCTCGTCGAACGGCATGGATACAAAACGCCGGCCATGGTGCGAGCAGAGCAAACGATGCCACACCTTGCGATTGACCCGACGCCCGTAGCCAATTTACCCTTGGCCGCCTGAGCAAGCGCAGCCGGGTGTCTCAAGACCGTGCCGCACTACACCTGATGCTCGATCCTGAGCGCGGATGCCTAGTCGTAACAGGGGCATAAGTCCGGGCGGGGATTTAATATGGCTATGCGGGATTGGCCTCTTCTGATTCATTCTGGGGATGAGATCGCCGTCTGATATTGACCGCCTATCGGTTGCCGAGCTGAAGGCCTTGGTTGTGGACCTGCTCGAACGAGTCGGCGATCTGAGCCGGATCGTGCTCGAACAGCGCGAGGAGATCGCCCGACTGAAGGGTTTGAAGGGTCGGCCCGAGATCAAGCCGCCAGTGCGGCCGAGCGGGATGGAGCAAGCCAGCCTTCCGCCGGGATCGCGCCCGCCGAAGCGGCGTGGCGGCGGCCCCAAGACCGCGACGCGGACCGTTCACGAGGATCGTGTGATCGAGGCATCCGTGCCGGCGGGTTCGCGCTTCAAGGGCTACGAAGACTTCGTCGTGCAGGACTTGGTTCTGCGCGCGCATGTGACCCGCTATCGCCGGGAGCGCTGGATCACGCCGGACGGCCAGAGCATGATTGCGCCCCTGCCGGCCGGGGTCGGGGGACATCATTTCGGCCCCGAACTGCGCCGCTTCATCCTGGCGCAGTATCACGAGAGCCAAGTGACGGCTCCCCGGCTGCTGGCCCAACTGCGCTCCATCGGCATCGACATGTCCAAGCGGCAGCTCGTCCGATTGCTGATCGGGGGGCAGGACAGGTTCGTGGACGAGGCGCGCGAGGTGCTGCGCGCCGGCTTGGCGACGGCGCGTTGGATTAGCGTCGATGATACCGGCGCGCGGCACAAAGGGCGCAATGGCGTCTGCACGCAGATCGGCAACGCGTTCTTCACGTCCTTCAGGACCACCCGTTCCAAGAGCCGGCTGAACTTCCTCGATTGCCTGCGGGCCGGCCATGCCGACTATGTCATCAACGCGGAGGCGCTCGCCTACATGAGCGAACGCGGCCTGCCCG
>JAXDMY010000064.1:0-5479 GCA_034665805.1 Alphaproteobacteria bacterium | reverse complement strand
TGCCGGGAAAACCGAGATAGCTCACCTGCAGGGGCGCTGCTCTCTGCGCGAAGATGCCGGGACGCGAATCCTGGGTGTAGCCTTTGAGGTCGACCACGATGTCGGTCTCCATCTGCCTCAGCAGCGAAGCCACCTCGCGATCGCTCTTGTCGCGCACATCGACAAACGAATCGAATGCTGAGATGAGGCGCGCACGCATTTCGCTTCCATCATCGGGCCCGAACGACACCGCGGCGGTCTGGAAGCGCGCGCGGTCATGGCCTTCGAAGACTCCCGCCATGAGCGCGGCCGTGGCGTGAGAATGGAAATCGGCCGAAAGATAGGCGATCCGGATTCGCGCGTGGCTATAGGCCCCTCCAAGCCACAAGGGCGTCTGGGGCGGATATTTGTCGGCGGCCCAGATACGGGCGGCCTGCAATTGTTCCTCCGGCGATGATGAAAACGCCGCATGCTGGATCGGCGTCACCACCTGGGCTCCCGCCTTGAGGCCCGCGGCGATTTCCGCGCATTCCTCGTCCAAGCGTTCCCATTCGCAGGCATTCAGCCGGCAGTAAACGAGATTTCCTCTGGCATAGGGAAAGTCGGGCTCGACTTTCAGAACATCCGCAAAACCGCGCGCCGCCTCTTCGTATCGTTTGAGTTCCAACAAGGTCAGCGCAGAGTGATGGAGCGCGCCCACTTCGCCAGGTCTGGCGGCCAGCATGCGCTGGTAGCTGAACAGCGCCTCGTCCAGCCGCTTGAGCGCCGCCAAGGCATTGCCCCGATTGTTCCAGGCTTCCGGAAAATCTGGCCTCATCGCCAGCGCGTGGTCATAGGCCGCCAGGGCTTCGGCGGCGCGATTGAGTGCAAAAAGCGCATTGCCCCGCGTCAGCAGCAATTCGGGAATATTCGGGCGCAGGGATAGGGCCTGATCCAACGAGGACAAGGCTTCCATGTGGCGCCCCAGATTCATCAACGCGCGCGCCCGGTTGAACAAAGCATCGATCGAATGCGGATCGACCGTCAGCGCTTTGCCCATCTGGCGTTCGGCCGGCTCCCATTGGCCGCGCTGGAGATGAATATAGCCGAGCAGATATAGCGCATCGAAATTTTTCGCGTCGGCTTTCAGGATATCCCTATAGAGCTGCTCGGCGCGATTAAGATCGCCGGCTTGATGGGCGCGAAAACCATCCTGCAAGCGGGCATCACTCATGCCGAATGGTCCGCGGCCGCTTCCCCGACGGCGAAGCTCTGCGGCGGCAGCCCGTTTTGGTGCCGTTCCCACATGGTCAGGTACGCCTTTTCGAGATGGCGCGTGGACCGCGTGGTGTCGAACAGGCTGTGCGTGACGCGATTGCGCTGAAGCCGCGTTTTGATGGCATCGAGTGCATCGCGATTGCGCGCCAATGCCAGCGCCTTGGCCTCGTAGGCCGCGAGAGAATCCGTGACCAATTCGGGGAGGCCTGCGGCATGCAAAAGACTCGCCGCCACGCGCCCGGCGAATCTTTCGCCCAAGCAGGTCAGAACCGGGAGCCCAACCCACAGCGCATCGGCCGCCGTGGCGTGGGCGTTATAGGGCAAGGTGTCGAGAAAGAGATCCGCCAGTTTCAGCCGCGCCAAATGGTCCGCGGCGGAAGGCAGATAGGACGCAAATACAATCCGATGTGCGGCGATGCCGCGGGCGTCCGCTTCAAACTTGAGATTTCGCCTAGCCGAATTGTTGGCCTGTCCCAGCCACAGCACGCTTCCCTCCACGCTTTGGAGCAAGCGCATCCATGAATCGAACATCGGCGGTGTGATCTTGTAGCTCGCGTTGAAGGAACAGAATACGAAGCCATTATCGGGCAGGCCCAACTCCTCTCGCGTGAAGATTCGCGATGCGATTGCGCGCATGGAATCGGCCGGCATGAACGAACCTTCCAACGTCACCACGCTTTCCGTGTAATGGCGATGTTGGCTCGTCGGCGCAACAATCTCATCGGCGATGATATAATCCATGAAATCGGCACCCATGGTGCCGGGAAAGCCCAGATAATTCACCTGAACCGGCGCCGGAGAATAGGCAAAGATCGCGGGACGGCAGCCTTCGGTGAAGCCCATCAGATCGACGGCGATATCGGTCTCCATCTCCTGGATGAGCGCCGCAATGTCCGCATCGCTCTTCGCCCGGACATCGATGAACCGGTCGAAAGCCCGGTTAAGGCGCGCGCGCATGGGACTTCCATCGTCAGGACCGAGCGATATTGCAATCGTCTCAAAACGGGTCCTGTCATGTTTCTCGAACACGCCGGCCATCAGCGACGCCAGAGCATGGGCATGAAAATCCGCCGACACATAGGCGAGACGGATCCGCCGATGGCTTTGAGACCCTCGAGGCGGCAATCGGGCCGGGACGCTGCATTGATCGGCCGCCCAGAGTTTGGCGGAAACGAGCTCATCTTCCGCGGAAAGGTCGAGTGCCTTGGCGTCGAAGGGCGCGACGACGCGCTCGCCGGCGGCAAGGCGCTTCTTGATCGCCGCCTGCTGCTCTGCGATCCCGCGCCAATCGCAGCCATGCATGAGCGAGAACAAAAGGTTTCCGCGCGCAAACGGAAAATCGGGTTCGAGTGCCGACAAATTCTCGTAATCGCGGGCCGCATCTTCGTACCGCCGCAACCGGAACAGCGAGCCCGCGCGGTTCAACAACGCCTCGGCCAGATGTGGATTGACCGCCAGAGCCTGTCCATATGCGGCAATTGCCTCTTCGTCGCGTGCGAGTTTCTGAAGGGCGTGCCCACGCATGAAGAATGCATCGACCCATGGGGGATTTCGTTTGGCGGCTTCGCCGAAGAAATATTGTGCTTGGTCGAATTCACCGCTTTGACCGTAAAGAAAGCCGAGGAGGTAAAACGCCTCGAAATTCTGTGGGTCGGTCTGGAGGACGTGCCGGCAGAGCGCGGCGGCGCGCTCGGAATCGCCATCACGGGTTAGGCGCTTGGCGTCATCGAGCAGATTGCCGGTGGTGTTCAACCTTCAGACTCCCCAGGCGCAATCGCAAGGCCCGCCGGCGGTTCGCCGCGCTGGGTCCGGTGCCAGATCGCCTCAAAGGCAGCCTCGAGATTGCGGCTGAAGCGGGCCGTATCGAACAGAGCGTGGGTACGGCGATTGTCCTTTAGCTTCGCCTTCAGCACCGCAAGAGCTGAAGCATCGCGTGCGAGCGACAGCGCAGCAGCTTCGTAGGCGGCGAGCGAAGAGGTGACCAGCTCGGGGAGCCCAATCGCATTGAGCAGGCTCGCCGCTACGCGGCCCGCAAAGGTGGTGCCCAGAACCGTCAGCACCGGAAGCCCGACCCACAAAGCATCGCTTGCGGTCGTATGGGCTGTGCAAGGAAGCGTATCCAGAAACAGATCGGCCAAGCGTTGCCGGGCCAGATGCTCGGCGACGCCCACCCGTGCCGCAAACACGAGACGGTGCGACTCGACTCCCCTTGCCTCCGCTTCCCGCTTCAGATTGGCGGTAGCCGCCTCAGTGTCCTTGAGCAGCCACAGCACACTGCCGTCATTTGCGCGCAGCAACCGCATCCAGACATCGAATACAGCGGGCGTGATCTTGTAACTGTTGTTGAACGACGCGAACACGAAACCCGCATCGGGCAATCCGGCTTCGGCGCGCGATGGCGTGCGATCCGCCATGCCCCGCGCGGAATCATTGGCCTGATAGGAATCGGGCAGATAAACGATTTTCTCGGCGTAGAATGATCGGTGTTCGGGCGGAATCACGATTCTGTCGGCAAAAATGTAATCCATATAGCCCGCCCCCATCGTGCCGGGATGGGCCAGATAATTCACCTGCACCGGCGCCGCGCGCCGGGCGAAAATGCCGGGCCTGCTGCCTTGCGTGAAACCTTTCAAATCGACGGCAATATCGATTTCCAGTTGCCGGATCATGCCGGCGATGTCTGAATCGCTCTTGCTCGCCACATCGACGAAACGGTCGCAGCCTCGCCTGAGCCGGGCGCGCATCTCACTGCCATCATCCGGCCCGAAGGAGAGTGCGGTGATTTCAAAACGATTGCGGTCATGCTGCTCGAGAACGCCGGCCATCAGGAAGGCTGTGGCATGGGCGTGGAAATCGGCGGAGAGATAGGCAACACGAATCCTGTCGTGGCGGTAGATCTCACCGCGCCAGAGCGGCGAGGGCGACGGCGGGCAGCGGTCAGCTACCCAGCGGCGGGCCGAGCAGAGCTGGTCTTCGGCATTGTCCAGGATGAGCGTGCTGGCATGAGGCGAAATCACCGGCTTGCCCGCGCGCAATTCCGCGATGACCTGCGCTCGATCCTGCGCAAAGCCGTTCCAATCGCAGCAATAGGCACGGGCCAGAACCAGATTTCCTGTCGTATAAGGAAATTGCGGCGCGATTTCGATGAGCCGCCGGTAAGCAGCCGCCGATTCATCATAGCGCTGCATTTCTAACAGCGCGGTTGCCCGGTTGCTCAGGGCTTCGGCGTCGCCGGGCTGCAGCGCCAGGGCCGCATCGAAACTTGCAATAGCCTCGCCGTGATTTTGCAGCGCGAGCAAGGTCGCGCCACGATTGGTCAGCGCATCGCCATAGTCTGGTTTCAGTGCCAACGCCCGATCGAAGGCCGCGAGCGCCTCCCGGTGACGCTGCAAATGCTGCAAGGCACAGCCTCGATTGTAGAAAGCATCGGGCGCGTGCGGATTGATCCGTGTCGCTTCGCCAATGAGTTGTTCCGCCTCGTCAAAGCTCCCCTGCTGCATCTTTATGAAGCCCAGAAGATAGATCGCCTGAAAATTTCGCGGGGCGCCCTTGAGGACGGCGCTATAGAGCCGCGCGGCTTCGGCGAGATTGCCCGCCTGATGCTCGCGCACTGCGCTGGCGAGCAAGGTGTCGTTCATGACGCCGTCTCGCCAACGGCAAAGCTGCGCGGTGCCTCTCCCCTTGAGCTGCGTTCGCCCATGGTCGTGAAGGCGGCTTCGAGGTTCCGGGTGAAGCGTGCGGTATCAAAGAGTGGGGCGACTTCGCGCTGACGCGCGAGCCTTGCCTTGATATCCGCGATGGCTCCGGCGTCCGCCGCGAGAAAGAGGGCTTTTGCTTCGTATTCGTCAGTCGAGCGAGCAACCAGTTCGGGCAGATGCAGCGCGTGCAGCAAGCTCGCAGCGACACGGCCGGCAAAGGTCGATCCCATGCATGTGAGGACCGGCAGCCCGGCCCAAAGAGCATCGCTTGCCGTCGAATGGGCATTGCAGGGAAGCGTGTCCAGGAACAGATCGGCGAGAGACAACCGCGCCAGATGCTCGTCAGGAGAAGCAAGATGGGGAGCGAAAACAAGCCGCCGGGCGTCGATCCCTTGCGCTTCGGCCTCGCGTTTGAGGTTTCGCTGCGCGGAAGCATTGCTTTCGGGCAGCCATAGCACGCTTGCTGTGACCTTGCCGAGCAACCGCATCCACACCGCGAACATCTCCGGCATGAATTTGTAGGTGTTGTTGAAGGAACAGAAGAC
>JAXDMY010000063.1:0-14075 GCA_034665805.1 Alphaproteobacteria bacterium | reverse complement strand
GTGCACATCCAGGTCCGTCCCGATCCTCTGGCGCATTGATCGAGGTTTGATCCGGGCCGCCGCGAGATTACTCGCTTTTGCCTGTCGCGGATGACCGCCTTGCTGCAGGTCACGGCCTCAAGGAGCGACTCCGTGCCCGAAGACTGCTAGCGTGCATCCGAATTTGGCATGGACGAAACGATGAAAATATCCGCGAGAGTGGCGCGTTGGCTTGCCAGGACGAGCGCCTTTATCGGCATGCTTCTCATGGTGACGGTCGCGGCCGCGCAGAATGCGCCACCCAAAGTCACGTTCCAGACGTCATTGGGCAATTTTGTAGTGGAAATGGACCCTCAACGCGCGCCCAAGACCGTAGAGAATTTTCTGCGCTATGTGCGCGAGGGCTTCTATAGCGGAATCGTCGTTCATCGCGTTGTGCCCGGCCGCATCGTACAGGCCGGGGGATACGACGCGCAGGGAAACCGGCGCGACGTCCACGACCCGATCGCGCTGGAAACCGCATCGGCCGCAAGCAATATTCGGGGAACAATTGCCATGGCTCGGACCAATGTTCCCGATTCGGCGAGTTCGCAGTTCTTCATCAATCTCGACGACAACCTGCAATTCGACCGGGCGCCCAACGATCCCGGTAATCTGAGCGGCTATGCCGTATTCGGACGGGTGATTGACGGCATGGCCGTCGTCGACGCCATTGCTATGGTCCAATTGGGAGACGGCGTCGGACCGATTCCGGAGGCCTCGCCGAGGACGCCGGTGGTCATCCAGAGGGTGACCGTCGGGAATTAAAGCAGTGCCGGATCATCGGCAGGCGCGCTTGAATGGTTGGCCGACCAAAGCCCAGCAACATCGGCTCAGGGAGACAACGAAACGTCTTGGTTTCGAGGACGCCGGTCATTCGGGACGCCTTTTCTGGACGTCTGTTTCTGACCGGCGGACTTTGGAACACGCGTTCAGACACCGCCTCCCGTTAGCGGCTGGGCATGAGCCTTTGCTCGATGGTATAGTACAGTAGGATCGGGGCGCGTTCGGCGTGACCGCAGCCAGAATACCGTGTGAGGGCAGTCCGCATGCATGCAACGCGTGTCTCTCCTTATCTTTGTGCTGCCACGATACTGCCATTGCTCGCTGCTTGTGGCGGCGGCGGTGGTGGGTATAGCGGGTCACCGACATCCGCAATCATGTCTTCATCGTCAGCGCCGGCGAGCAGTGGTGGATCGACTGGGAGTACGGCCGCGCCAGGCATTACCGCCACCTCTTCTGGGGCAGGACAGTGGGATTACGGGACACCGCAGTTTGCCACTGTCGGAGGACCGACGTTCAGCGGGCCTGATTATCCACCACCCAACACGAGCTTCGCGGCAAGAGCGACAAGTTTGCGACAGGGATCGACCGTTACCTCCCAACAAGATGCGATCGTCACTGTTTTATCCGCTGGGGCGCACTCCAGTTTGTTGCACGTGGTCATCCCATCTATCGGCATGGACGAAACTTTCTCTTCAAATACGGATCTCCGAGGTTTTCAAGGTGACACCCCATTTTGGGGTTTGAACTATGTTGCTCTTGGAGAATGGGCTCATTGGACAGCGGGAAGGACAACGGCAATTACCGAGAGCCTCTTCGGCTATGAAACGCCTGTAAACGCAATACCAACGACTGGAACCGCTCAATTTTCAGGGTGGGCATCTGGCGTTGTATTCAAGGGTACGGATCAAGGGGTTTACCTGGATGGAACGGCATCGGTATCAGTTGATTTCGTCTCCGGAAAAATTACGGGTGCGCTCACCAACATGGTCGCCGCAAGAATAGGAGGCGGCACTCCCTGGAATGACGTGTCGGTCAGCGGCAAAATCGGAGCAGGTACAAACAGTTTCAGTGGCACAACCGCTGTCACGAGCGCGCCAAACTCATCTTACAGCCTCAGTGGTTCGGCAACGGGGCGGTTAGAAGGCGCATTCTTTGGACCAGCCGCGGAGAACATCGGTGCGCTCTGGAGTCTTACGGACAGCACAGGATCGGCGGTCGGCGGCTTTCTAGCACATCATTGAAATAGATGCCGCGTGACGAAATAGAGGCTTTGCGCCTCGCGTATCCTTATTTACGCAGACCAAACCAACACGATCTCGCTCTATCGCTACAGCCGCATGCAGGCTCAGTTCAGTTTCACCCGCCGTGGCCGTTCGTTGAGTTGACGCGCTACCCGGTTGAGGTGGGCTTGGGAAATAACCCATCGCAGACACGCAGGCCGGCGTTCGAAGGCGTGAGGGAACGTGCTGCAATTAACCGACAGAGGCTCGCGCTGCACGCCAGATCTTTTCCGGCGTCGCGGGCATATCGATATGCGTCACGTTCAGTGCGTCCGAGATGGCGCCGATGATCGCGGGGAGCGAGCCGATGGTGCCCGCTTCGCCCGCGCCCTTGGCGCCCAAGGGATTCGTCTTACAGGGAATCTCGTTATAGGAAATGTCCAGCTGCGGCATGTCGTCGGCGCGCGGCATGACGTAATCGACGAAGGTTGCCGTCATCAACTGGCCCGACTCCGGGTCATAGACGCAATGCTCCATCAACGCCTGGCCTAGGCCTTGCGCGACGCCGCCTTGGATTTGGCCATCGACGATCAGCGGATTGATCACGACTCCCACATCGTCGACGACCACATATTGCGCGATTGCGACAACGCCCGTATCGGGATCGATTTCCACCTCGCAGATATGACAACCATTGGGAAAGGTCGGCGGCGATTCAAAGCTGGCCCCATCATCGAGCCCGTCCTCAAAACCGGGGAGGTGCTCGCGCTTCAGCTTGATGGCGAGTTCGGTTACGGAAATCGATCTCGGCGTCCCGCTGACGAGGAATCGGCCGGTGCCTTGGACGACATCGAACCCGACTTCGTCGGTGCCGGCTTGAAGCACCTGACCGGCCGCGACTTTTCCTTTTCTGATGATGCTCTCCACCGTCAAGGCAATCGCATTGCCGGCCGTCTGGAGCGAGCGCGAGCCTACGGTGCCACCGCCGGAAAGGCCGTCATGGGTATCGCCCTGTTTAACGATCACCGATTCGTACGGCACTCCGAGCCGCTCCGACACGATCTGCGGAAATACGGTCTCGTGTCCCTGCCCGTTCGATTGCGTGGCGAGATGGACTTCGACCGCGCCGTTTTCGGTGAAGCGGATATTGGCGGGCTCGGGTCCGGGCGGTCCACCGGATGCTTCGAAATAATAGGAGATGCCGCGGCCGCGGCGTTTCCCGCTCGCTTCCGATTGACGGCGGCGCGCTGCGAAACCGTCCCAATCGGCGCGGCGTGCGGCCTCTTCGAGATTGGCAAGAAAATCGCCGGAATCGATCGAGAGTCCTTTCCAATTCCGATAAGGCAGCTCGTCGTTTTTGATCAGATTGCGCCGGCGGATCTCCTTGCCGTCGATACCGAAGGCTTTTGCCGCCGCGTCCATCAGCCGCTCGGTGACATAGATTCCTTCCGGCCGCCCTGCCCCGCGATAGGATGTGACCGTGGTGGTGTTGGTGAAGTAGCCCTTGACCTGCGCATGCACGATCGGCACGCGATAGACCCCGCCCATCACTCGCAAGCCCATGGTCGGGATGTGCGGTCCGACATGGGTCATATAGGCGCCCAAATTCGCCGCGCTGGTGAGGCGCAGCGCAAGGATGCGTGCGTCCGCGTCCAGCGCAAGCTCACCCTTCATCTTCACGTCGCGGGCATGGCCGTCGGCGAGAAAGGCTTCCATGCGCTCTCCAACCCATTTCGCCGGCCGATGGAACGCCTTGGCGGCGATGAGCAGCAGCGCAAGCTCCACCGCGACCGAGTTCTTCAGACCGAAGCCGCCGCCGACATCGGGCGTGATCACGCGCAATTTCTCGGGTGGAATTTTCAACACCGGCCCTGCGAGCTTATCGCGGATGCCGCTCGAGCCCTGGGTCGAGGTGTATAGCGTGTAGAGGTCCGACGCCGGATCATAGAGTCCGATGCCGCCGCGCGGCTCCATGGGATTGGGCACGACGCGATTCTGGACCAGCTCCACCGATACGGTGCGCGCGGCGGCGGCGAAGGCCGCGGTGCAGGCCGCCTCGTCTCCGTCGGCCCAGTCGAACACGAGATTGCCCGGCGCATCGTCCCAAACGGGGGGCGCATCGGGCGCCGTCTCCAGCGTGCCCGCCGCCCGCAACGGCTCATAGTCCACGCTGACGAGTTCCGCGGCATCTTTGGCGAGCGCCGGTGTTTCGGCCACGACCATCGCCACCGCCTCGCCGGCGAAGCGCACCTTGTCCGCCGGCAGCAGCATCTTGGGCGATTGGCGCATGGGGGAGCCGTCGCGGCTCTTGAACGCGCCGCGCACGGGCACAAACCCCGTGCCGGAAATATCGCCCGCGGTCAGGACACCGATGACACCCGCCGCGTCGCGGGCGGCCGTCGCATCGATGCCGCGAATGATGGCATGGGCATGGGGGCTGCGAACGAAATGGGCGTGGGCCGCGGAATCGATCTGAATGTCATCGAGATAGCGGCCCTGGCCGGTCACGAAGCGAACATCCTCTTTGCGCCGCACGGGCTGTCCGATGCCGAATTTCATGACTTTTCTTCCCAAATTTTGAATTTACGTTGGTGAAACTTCGAATCGAGCTTTGCGCGGCCGCTTAATATCATCTTAACGACGAATGGATAGTTTGCACGGGAACGGGAATATGGCGAGAGAGCTCGCCGAGCTGGGCGAAATTCTGTGGGACAGGGGCTAAGCGGGGGTGCGGAGTTGATGCGGGTTGCGGAATCACTGTCCGCACAGAGCAGCCGCTATGACGAAATCTATCTCGCCGTGTCCACCCTTTTCGAACATCAAACGGGCGCGTTCAGCAAACAGGAACGCGGCCTAGCCGCCGATATCCTCAAGCGCATTTCCAAAGACGTGGAGATGTCGATCCGCATCGGCGTCGCCCAAAGGCTGGCCGGCGATGAAAACGCGCCGCACGAACTCGTTTTGCTGCTGGCCGACGACAAAATCGAGGTGGCGCGTCCGATCCTGGCGCGCAGTCCGATCCTTTCGGACGAGGACCTGATCCGCGTGATCGAGAAAGGCTCCAAGCCTCATCAGATCAGCATTGCCGAGCGCCCCTCCATCGGGGTGACCGTCAGCGCCGCTCTGGCCCGCAGCGAATGTGAAGCAGCTATCATCGCGCTTCTGCGCAATGTCACGGCGAAGATCGCCGCCGAGACCTTTGAACTTCTCAGCGAACGCGCACGGCGTTTGTCCCGGCTCCAGGAACCGCTGACGCAACGGCCCGATCTGCCGCCGGAGGTAGCCCAGAAGCTCCATGCCTGGGTTTCCGGCGCATTGAAGACGGCGCTCGCGCAGCGCTATCCCGAGGTCTCAGGACAAGTTTCGCACGCCGTCGAGCAGACCAGGGCCGCCCATCGGAACGAAGAACCTCCGGTGCCGGAGGCGAATGCCATAAAACTGGTGTCCAAGCTGTTTGCTTCGGGCCAATTGCGCTCCTCCTTCCTCATCCGGGTGCTCAATCAAGGCCAGATGGAGCTTTTCGAGCACGCTTTCGCTACGCTGCTGAGCATGGACGTCGAGATCATGCGAAGGGCCCTTTACGGGGCCTCCCCCACGACAGTGGCACTGGCCTGCCGGGCGGCAGGCATCGACCGTTCCGTCTTCATGACGGTGTTCCAGCTTTCCCGCCATCACCGGCAGTTGACGGCCCAGCTTTCCGATTCGGACCTCAAGCAGATCTGGGCGGTCTTCAACGAAGTCCCAAAAGCCGAGGCTTTGGATAGACTTAGGGCCCAGGCAGCCTGAATTGGAAATATCGGTCCGGGCTTGCTACATGTAAGGGATGATTGATCCCTTCGGCCGCCCCGTCAGCTATCTACGCGTCTCCGTCACCGACCGCTGCGATTTTCGCTGCGTGTACTGCATGCCCGAGCATATGACGTTCCTTCCCAAGGCCGATGTCCTGTCCTTGGAGGAACTCGACCGGCTGTGCGGCGCCTTCATCCGCAAGGGCGTGAATAAGCTGAGATTGACCGGGGGCGAGCCCCTGGTACGGCGCGATGTCATGAAGCTGTTCCGCTCCATCGGGCGTCACCTCCAGACGGGTAGCTTGAAGGAACTGACGCTGACGACGAATGGCAGTCAGCTCGCGCGCTTTGCGCCCGAATTGGCCGATTGCGGCGTCAAGCGGGTCAATGTTTCCGTCGACACGTTGGACGCGGATAAATTCCGCCGGATCACGCGCTGGGGTGAACTCTCCAAGGTCATCGCGGGCATTGATGCCGCCCGAGCGGCAGGCCTCAAGATCAAGATCAATGTGGTGGCGCTGCGCGGCGTCAATGACGAAGAAATCCCCGAGCTGATTTCCTGGGCCCATGGCCGCGGCATGGATATGACTCTCATCGAGACCATGCCGATGGGCGATGTCGATGCCGACCGCACGGAACAATATCTGCCCTTGTCGCTGGTAAAGGCACAACTGGCGAAACGCTTCACCATGGACTCGCTCGACGATCGGACCGGGGGACCGGCGCGTTATGTCCACCTGCGCGAGACCGGCGGACGGCTTGGTTTCATCACGCCGCTGAGCCACAATTTCTGCGAAAGCTGCAACCGCGTGCGGCTCACCTGCACCGGTATGCTCTATATGTGCCTCGGGCAGGACGATTCCGCCGATCTGCGGGCACCTTTGCGTGCCTCGCCCGACGACGCGGTCATCGATGCCGCCATCGACGAAGCCATTGGCCGCAAGCCCAAGGGCCATGATTTCATCATCGACCGCCGTCACAACAGGCCCGCCGTCGCCCGCCAGATGTCGCTGACCGGCGGCTGATCGTTCCCATGCCTGATCAACTGCATTTCGTCGCTTCCGAGGCGTCCGAGGCGCAGTCCATGCTGCACAAACTGCGCGCCCGCTACGGCGATGCCGGTCCCGAACGTGCATCGGTCATCGTGGCGCTGGGCGGCGATGGCTTCATGCTCCAGACGATTCATGCGTTTCTAGGCCGGAATGTGCCCATCTACGGCATAAACTTCGGCTCGGTCGGCTTTCTGATGAACGAATTCGCCGAGGGGGATTTGATGGCGCGCCTAGCGGCCGCCGCACCGGCCCGCGTTCATCCCTTGCTCATGAGGGCGCAATCGCCGGGCGGCCTTATGGAGGCGCTCGCCTTCAACGAGGTGTCGCTCATTCGCGAAACGCGTCAGGCGGCGAAGCTGCGCGTTTTGGTGGACGGTAAGGTACGCCTCAACGAGCTGAGCTGCGACGGCGTCCTGGTTTCAACGCCTGCGGGCAGCACGGCTTACAATCTCTCCGCGCATGGTCCCATTCTTCCCATCGACTCCGCGCTCCTGGCGATGACGCCGTTAAGTCCGTTCCGGCCGCGGCGCTGGCGGGGCGCTCTGCTGCCGCAGCAGGTGCAAATCCGCTTCGACATTTTGGAGCCGGAGAAACGCCCGGTCAGCGCGACCGCGGACAATCTCGAAGTCCGCGACGTCACCTCCGTCGACATCGCGCAGGACCGGAGCCGGGAAATGACCATGTTGTTCGACGCCGGCCACAGTCTGGATGAACGGATATTGGCGGAACAATTTCTTTATTAGGCCGCCCGCGGGCGAAGCCTGCTCAACGAAAAGTTAACTCCCAAACGATAGTTTGATCGGAGCCGTTCGCCGCGAGGTGATGCACGGCTTCGCATCGGACATGGATCATCGCGGGGATGAGCTACAATTTCGACCGGCTGAGAGTCCTCGTCGCCGACGACAATTTGCACATACGCACGCTGGTGAGCGCGGTCTTGCACGCTTTCGGCGTGACCACGGTACTGGAGGCGGCGAGCGGAGAAGAAGCCTGGAGAATTCTGGGAGAGAATCGCTGCGACCTGATCTTCGTCGATTGGGTGATGGACGGCATGAGCGGCCTCGAGTTCTCGGAGAAAGTCCGAACCGCGCCGGATTCGCCGAACCCATTCGTGCCCATCGTGATGATCACAGGACACACCAGCCCCGAACGCGTTCACGCGGCGCGCGATGCGGGCGTCAATGAATTCCTCGCCAAACCGGTGTCGTCCAAGTCGATCATGGCCCGGGTTATTTCCGTGATCGAGAACCCCCGTCCCTTTGTGCGCACGAAAGCCTATTTCGGTCCGTGCCGGCGCCGGCGTCGCGTGGAGCATCACGGCCCCGAGCGCCGCGTTGAGGATAATGTTGTCAAACCCGGGAAGAAATCCGCAAACGCGGCCTGACCCCGCGAGGAAGGTTTCATGACCAACAAGCGCCCTATCGAGATATTCATGCCGCCCAATGTTCTCAAAGCCAAGATGGGCAATGGCAAGCTTGGCCTCTCTGCCGTCAAACGGGCTGAACAAGCCATCGATGACCTCAGGGGCGAGTTCACGGGCTGGGTGATGCATGATGTGGACCGTCTTGTCGAAGCAGGACAGGCCTATGTGAAACAGAGCAATGAGGAAACGCTGGCAGATCTCTACCGCGCCGCTCACGACCTTAAGGGACAAGCGGCGACGTTTGACTTTCCGCTGATCGCCCGGGTGGCATCGTCCTTATGCATGCTGACCGACGATACGTCCTATGGTCTCCCACTGCCGCTTAAACTGATCGAATCACATATCGACGCGATCAAGGTGATTGTGCGCGACAATCTGAAGGATCCTTCGGACCAGACCGCGGCGGAACTCGCCGCGGAACTTGAGACTCAAGTCGCAGGATTTTTGAAAAAGCACGCGGCGGCCTGATCGCCACCGAAGGTTTTAAGCCGCGCGCCGATTGATGGCGACGGGCGTGAGCGAAGCCAAGACTTCCACGATGCCAGGGGAAAGCACCACCGCCGTTTGCGGCAATGGGCGCAGCGCAGGGGCCACGGGCGGCCGATCGGGCGTCGTCCACAGCGCATGGCTGTTCCCCCGTAGCGCAGGCTGCTGCGCCGGGTCATCAGCGGCGATCTGGCTGGCGTCGGTAGATTGGGTATCGCTAACGGATCGCAACACATTGCCTATATCGGCGAAGTCGCTCGTCGCCACCGCCATTTGCAGCTGAGGCGGGTTCGCCGGCGGCGCCGGCATCTGCTGTGGCGGACGATTCACCACCGAGGCGTAGAGCTCGCCCACCGTCTTGGCCGTGCCGTCAGCATGAAAGAACATGGATTTGTTCCCCTTCGACACCTGGGGAAAGGCGACATCGGCACGCATATTCGGATTGGTTTCGCTGAGCTGAATGAGATGACGGGCGCCACTGGTGCCGAGGAAATGGGCCGCATAGAGCTCGCCGGCGCACACGGTACGGCCGAGCGCGCATTCCAGAGTCTGTTTTGTCTGCTTGGCGGACTCTCCGGCCATCACCGCGGACATTTCCGGATCCTGCCGCAGGGCAAGAATTGCCGCCTTGGTGTCGTTCGAAGCGACCACGTAATGCCCGTCGCTGGTCTGCTGAATGGCGCTCGCATAGGAACCGAGCCCATAGCGCCCGCCATATTGCTTGACCAGGCCGAGCCAGGTCTGATCGATGAATTGGAAAAGCCCAGAGGCCGAAGAGCTCTTTGATTTTGCTTGGGTATTGAGGCTGCTTTCGCGCATGGCGGTGTTGAACAGATAGTCGAAGTCGAGCCCCGTCTTGTGGCTTGCGGCGTGAAGGGCGGCCATCACATCGGTCCGCACTGTCGCGGCAGCTGACTGAATCTGAGAAATCATCGGGCCTGGTTCTCAACGTTCGCCCTGTTTGCCACGCAATGTGCGTGCCAACTGGGCCCATGGCGTAAGAGGGGTCAGAGGATGTCGCGCAATTCGCTGACGACGCGCGGGAGTTCGGCCGCCCCATAATGGATCGCCTGCCCCGCCCCCCACACGGTGCCCGGCCAGGCGGGATCGCCCCTCATACGCGCGACGACGTGAATATGGAGCTGCGGGACCATATTGCCGATCATGCCGACATTGATCCTGTCGCAGCCACCGCGGGCTTTCGCCCAATTTTTCAGATGCTCACCCACCCGCGCGATTTCCCCGGTGAGCACGGCGCGCGACGGTTCATCCAAGTCGAAGAATTCGCCCAGTTCCGGACGGCGCGGCACCAGGACGATCCAAGGGAAGCGCTTATCGTTCATCAGCAATACGCGCGACAACGACCAATCCGCGATGCCCGCAGTATCAGCCAACAGTCGTGGATGCAGCACGAATGCCATCGTCTCCCCCCACTGGGGCCACTCTATCACGGAACGGCGAATCGGCGGGGATCGAAAGCGCGGTACTCGACGTGCCCCGGCTGGCCCAGAACCAGGCCGCAAATGGCATCGGCCACGGCCGGCGCGAAAAGGATTCCATTGCGGAATTGACCACCGGCAACAAACAGTCCGGCCGCCCTGGCCGCCCCGAGCACGGGTGCGTCATCGGGCGTGCGCGGCCGAAGCCCCGCCCACATCTCCGCCAATCGCCACCCCTCCAGCGAGGGAACGATGCGCCGGGCCGCCGCAAGCAGATGGTCGCGGGCCTGGCGGGAAACGGAGATGTCGAAATTTGCGTCCTCGACGGTAGCGCCGATGAAGAGCCGCCGGCCCCGCGGCACGAGATAAACGTCATCCGCCCAGATCAAGGCTTGAGGCAATACCGTTGCGGCCGGCGCTTCGCAGGCGGCCATCTGACCCTTGGCGGGTTCACCGGCGGCAGTTCGTCCGCTCCGATGCCGCCGATCAGATTCACCCATGCCCCGCAGGCCAAAGCAACAATATCCGAGGCCAGCATGCCGTCCGCCGTCACGACACCCGTGACGCGCCCATTTTGAATCGCCAGAGCACGCACAGCACAATGCTCCCGCAAAACGCCGCCGGAATTGGTCAACGCGGTGCACAGCGCGTCGCAGAGAGCACGGTTGTCCACCTGTCCATCGCCCCGGATGTGAAGCGCACCCAAGAGATCGGGTGACAGCAGCGGCTCGCGGCGCCTCAATTCCGCCCCCGGCACCCATGCCGCGGCGACGCCGTCGCGCGCGAGGTCGGTCGCTTGGTTTTCAAGGGCGCGCGCGCTCATCGGGCTCTGTGCCACCCTCAATGATCCTGTCTCGCGATAGTCGATGTGACGCAAGCTGGCGGCTTCCAGATCTCGCGCAAAATCCGGCCATTTCGCGCGCGCCTCGCGGGCGAATTGCGCGGTTGGGTTTTTTTCGGTCCCGAGTTCAGCGCCGGATGCGATCATGCCGGCCGATGCCCAGGTGGCCCCGCGGCCGGCCAACCCCCGTTCGAGAATTTCGACTGCAATCCCTGCCGTCGCCAGCCGCCATCCGACCGCAAGGCCGGCCACGCCTGCGCCCACGATAAGGACCTTCATGGCCGGGCGCGAGCGCGAATCTGTCCAATGGCGGACACCACACGCGTGACTCCAGAGACGATGCACAGCACGCCGTAGAAATAGGCGAGCGGTGAAAACATCCAGCGCGGCGTCACGCACATCAGTGCAAAAGCGAGGAAGGTTTCGCTGTGGCCCACCAAAGCGAAAGGCTGCACGGGCGGCGTTCTCGTCTCTGCGCCCCGCGCCGCAAATGCCCGCGCCGCAAGCCCGGGGATCGCCGCGACCATCAGGCCCATCAGCAGAAACGCCGCGGCAAGGGCATCCTGTTCATGGACAAGAGCAAAGGCAAAAGGAATTGCCGCATAGACGAAAAGATCGAGAGTCGAGTCCAGGAAAGCGCCGAGCTCTGTGACGCGCGTCCTGCGCGCCACCATGCCATCGACAACATCGATGAACCGGTTCAAGGCAAGAAATATGAGGGCCTGGGGAAAGAGCGAGTCGGCGATCAGCGAGGCGGCGGCGAGCCCCATGGTGAAGCCGGCGATCGTGAGGCCAGTCGCGCTCACGCCGATATGCGCCAGTGCATCGGCCAAACGCTCCAGCGGCGAAGCGGCAATCCGTCTTATTGGCGCATCCAGCATCCCCCATCGATTAAGCCTGATAATCGAGGGGATCAAGTCGGCTACTGGCGTGCCGAATCCGAAATTGAAGTTCCCAAACCCGAATGCCATGAAGCTCTTGGGAACTTCAAATCCACCACATCGGGGTGACGGAGCGCCGGGCGCAGCCTATAGTCGAGGCGCGATTTGGGGGCATGAACCTTGGAAAAGGCGACCCTTCGGCGCGGGCTGCTTTCGGGGTGTGGAATCCCTCTTTCGCTAGCTCCCGGGCGTCATCGATGCAAAGCTTGTCGAAATCGGGAGAAAGGGAGCTATAAGGCCGTGAATTGGAAACTGGCGGGGATGGTCGTGATGGCAGGTTTGTACACAGTCAGCAGCTTCGCGGCGGGAAATGGGGACCGTTATGTCGGCGCCCCCTTCGCGACGCGCGCGCCGGTGATTGCGCAGCACGGCATGGCCGCCACCATGCAGCCGCTCGCCTCCCAGATTGCCATCGATGTTTTGAAGAAGGGCGGTACGGCGGTTGACGCGGCGATTGCCGCCAATGCTGCGCTTGGATTGATGGAGCCGGTTTCCTGCGGCGTGGGCGGCGATCTGTTCGCCATCGTGTGGGATCCCAAGACGAAGCGCCTCTACGGCTATAATGGTTCGGGCCGTTCGCCCAAGGGGCGGACGCTGGCCGATATGAAGCGCAAGCTCGGTGGCCGCTCTTATGTGCCCGGCTACGGCTCGCTATCGGTCACGGTGCCCGGCACCGTGGACGGCTGGTACGCGTTGCATGACAAATTCGGCAAGCTTCCGATGGCCGATCTTCTGGCGCCGGCGATCTCCTATGCTCGCGAGGGCTTCCCGGTGAGCCAATACATCGCCGCCTTGTGGGCAGCCAATATGGACAATCTCGCCGGCTCCGCCGATGTCGAGGAATTCGAGAACGCCCAGCACACCTACCTCGTAAACGGCGCGCCGCCGGCGCAGGGCCAGATGTTCAAGAATCCGGACTTGGCGCGCACCTATCAGGCCCTCGCGACCGGTGGCCGCGACGCGTTCTATAAAGGTGCGGTCGCCAAGACGATGGACGCCTATTTCCGGCGCATCGGCGGCGACCTCAGGGCCGAGGATTTCGCCGCCCATCACGGCGAGTGGATCGATCCCATCTCGGTGAATTACCGCGGCTATGACGTCTATGAGATGCCGCCCAACAGCCAGGGCGCCGCCGCTCTGGAGATGCTCAAGATCCTGGAAGCCTATGATTTGAGGAAAATGGGGCCTGGCTCTGCCGACACGCTGCATCTGCTGATCGAAGCCAAGCGTCTGGCCTATGAGGATCTTGCCAAATATTTCGGCGATCCGGATTTCGCCAAAGTTCCCGTGAAGACTCTGCTTTCCGCCGACTATGCCAAGCAGCGCCGCGCCCAGATCCATATGGATCGCGCCAATCCGAATATCGGCCCGGGCGATGCAAAGCTTGTTGCCGGCGATACCACCTATCTGACGGTCGCCGACAAAGACGGCATGATGATCTCCCTGATTCAATCCAACTATGCCGATCTGGGATCTGGCCTGGTTGCCGACGGATTGGGCTTCATGTTCCACGACCGCGGCGCGCTGTTCTCGCTCGATGAGCGCTCGCCCAATGTCTATGCTCCGGGCAAGCGGCCTTTCAACACCATCATTCCAGGCTTCGTCATGAAAGACGGCGAGCCCTATCTCTCGTTCGGACTGATGGGCGGCGACATGCAGCCTCAGGGCCATGCACAGGTTCTGGTGAACATCATCGACTTCGGCATGAACCCGCAGGAAGCCGGCGACTTCATGCGGTTTCGCCATGTCGGCGGCACCGAGGTCACGGGACAGCAGTCACGCGGCGTGGGGCTGGTGCAAATGGAATCCGGCATCACGCCGTCGGTGCGGGCCGAGCTGACCAAGAGAGGCCACCAGCTTATCCAAGGCTCAGGCGGCTTCGGGGGTTATCAGGCGATCCTCAGAGACAAGAAGAACGGCGTCTATTGGGGCGCCACCGAGATGCGCAAAGATGGCGTCGCGATCGGTTATTAAGGGGACGCGAGGGGGACCGGTATGAGTTGGAATGCATTCCGCAAAGGTCTGCAGCTGGTCCATCTCTGGGCCGGACTTATCCTCGCCATTCCGTTTGTCCTGATCGG
>JAXDMY010000062.1:0-2729 GCA_034665805.1 Alphaproteobacteria bacterium | reverse complement strand
CCCTCGTTGGGGGAGGTGGAGATTGAGATACCCCTCCCCCAACGCGGGTAGGGGTGGGGGCTGCGCCCCAATCAGAATTGCGGCGTCTTTTCTTCCGGCAGCGGCCCGAAAGTTGCGCCATCGAAAGTCACATTGTTTTCCTCGCAGATCACCTCTTCCAACGCCTGTACGCGGTTGGGGCGATAGGTCAGCTTTCCCACCCAGGGCATGGTGAAGGTGCCGGGATCCTCGACGCGTATGGAAACTTCCAAGCCCTTGCCCCTGTTGTCGGTGACCATGCGATACCGCTCGACGAGGTGGAGCTTATCGGTGTGCGGCGTGCCGAAGGGATCGACGAACGACATCGGATGCGCCTTGATCCCGATGGTGTCGATGACCAGCGTATCGCCCTCGAAATGCCCGACGGATTCTCCATACCAGGACGGTTGCAGATTCGCGGAATGCTTGCGGTTCAGCCAGACCCGGCGGAATTGGTGGTCACGCTGGTAGAGGATGGTGATGCGATCCTTGTTCTGCAGGAATTGTACCGCCTCGCGCATGTTGAGGATGGCCGGAGCGATGACCGGCCAGCAGGAATCATCCGCCTGATAGACATGCTTCAAAGCGACTTCACTGTCGGCATTCTTTTTGACGATATCGCGGGCCCAGGGCTGCAGGATGGGATTGTCCCAATTGCCCGCCATGATCTCCTCGGCATCCTTGCTGTTCACTTCCAGGCGGGCGATGGGCTTGCCTTCCTTGGCGCCCGGAATGGGGTCGAACATGGGCTCGCCCGTCCGCACCCAGACGCCGGAAAATTCGGGGACGGCCTCGTCCGAGCCCGCGGCGCCCTTGGCCGCCGCATAGATCGGCCCGGCCGCCACCGCGCCGAGGGCGCCTGCGATCATCAGACGGGCAAGAAAAGCTCTCTTGGGCATGGGAAACCTCGCTTCGCTTAGAGCCACTATACCGGGTCTGCCGCTCGAGAGAAAACCACGCGGATTGGCGCCATTCCCCGAATTTGCGCCCTTTCTCGCCCCCGTTCCGGCATGCGACCATCTGGCCTGAATTCTCACGGCATTCTCATGTCCGAACGCAAGAACTCCCCCCACATCGCCTATGACGATTTGCGCCAATGGCTTGCCCTCGCGGAGCGCCTCGGCGAGGTGCGCGAGGTCAAAGTCGCAAGCTGGGAAGAGGACATCGGCCTTGCCGCCGAGGCGATCCTGCGCGCCGAGAACGGGCCCTGCGTCGTCTTCGACGAGGTGAAGGGCTGCGCCAAGGGGTTCCGCGTGCTGCTCAACATGTTCGCCGGCACGCGGCGCAATATGACGCTCGGCTTCCCCGATCATCTGACCAAATGGGAGCTATCGGATTCCTATCGCGAGGCCTTTCTTGCCGATCCCAAAAACATTCCGCACGAGATCGTGGGCGACGGCCCGGTGCTGGAGAACATCCTGACGGGCAATGATGTCGATGTGCTGAAATTCCCCGCGCCCATCTGGCACGAGAAGGATGGCGGCCGCTACATCGGCACCGGCACGTTCAGCATCACGCGCGATCCCGAGGAGAACTGGCTCAATGCTGGCGCCTATCGCGCGCAGGTGCACGACAAGAATTCGGTGGGTCTGGTGATGGCGGCGGGCCATCACGGCGCGCAGCATTTCGAGAAATACAAGAAGCGAGGCGAGCCGATGCCGGTCGCGATGGTTCTGGGTGGCGATCCGCTATCGTTCTTCTATGGCGGGCTGGAAGTGCCTTACGGCACCTTCGAGCTCGACGTGGTGGGCGGCATTCGCGGAAAGCCGATGTAGATGGTTAAGGGCAAGGTGTCGGGCCTGCCCTTCCCCGCCGATGCCGAGATCGTGCTGGAAGGCTTTGTCCAGCCGGGCAAGACGCGCATCGAAGGACCATTCGGGGAATGGACCGGCCATTATGCCGGCGGCGCCAAAGAATGGCCGGTGCTCGACGTGCACGCGATCTATCACCGCAACGATCCGATCCTCGTCGGTGTGCCGCCGATGGGCGCCGGGCCCGACGAGATGGCGCGCTACCGCGCGGTGCTGCGATCCGCCACCATCAAGGAGAACATGACCAAGGCCGGGGTGCCCGGCGTGATGCAGGTGTGGTGCCACGAGATCGGCGGAGCACGCTCGTTCCACGGCGTGTCGATCAAGCAGCGCTATCCCGGCCACGCGGTTCAGGCGGGCATGGTGGCGGCGCAATGCGGGGGAGCGGCCTATGCGTCGAAATATATCGTGGTGGTGGACGAGGATGTGGACGCCACCAATCTCGACCATCTGTTATGGGCGATGGTGATGCGCACCGATCCCAAACATTCGATCCAGTTCATCGAAGGCGCATGGGATTCGCCGGCCGACCCTGCGTTACCGCCCGAGCGGCGCGCGGTCGGCGACATGACCCATTCGGTCGCGGTGATCAACGCCTGCAAGCCCTATCATTGGCGCGACCAATTCCCGCCCTCCAACACGCCAAGCCCCGAGACGCTGAAGAAGGCGCGCGAAATATTCGGGTGGTTGCTGGAGGGGAAGTGACTGCATTCCCCTCCACCGGTTCGAATTGCGCCGCAGCTAATTCACGATCGTCCAGGTGCCGTCGGGTTGTTGGCAGGCGCGGCCGCTTGCCGCTTGTGGCCGTCCATCGATGAAGATCTGCTGCGTGTAATTCGCGCAGCGGAAGCCGTCCGGATCATTGTAGTAATCGGCGACGCGAAAATCGCCAGTGTGGCC
>JAXDMY010000061.1:0-23140 GCA_034665805.1 Alphaproteobacteria bacterium | reverse complement strand
AATGGGTGGCGAAGGACAGATGCGTCGCGTTCGAATATTCGGCCAGCGTCGGCGCATTGGGATTGATCCGGCGCAGCTGGCCTTCCCAGGAATGGCGATGACAATCGACGAATCCTGGAATCAGGATCATGTTGGACGCGTCGAATGTCTGCGCTCCGCCCGCGCTCAGATTGGCGCCGACCGCGGCGATTTTCGTCCCCTCGATCAACACGTCGCCTTTGGCGAGATTGCCGATTCTTGCATCCATGCTGATGATGGTGCCGCCCTTCAGCAACAGACGCTGACGCAGATTGATCGCGGGCTGCCGCGCGAAACGCAGCCCGGCGTCGGCGGCACTCGCCTGCCTGCCGATCAGTGCTGCCGCGGCGAGGCCCGCTCCGGCTTTGACAAGCGCGCGGCGGGAGAAGGACGGCGTGTCGTGCTCCATATCATTCTCCCTCCGGGTCCCGGTCGATTTTATCTAACTTCTGATGAGCTCGGACGAGTAAATAGGCACAATAACCAACAAGTGCCCAAATGAAGGCAACGCAAAACAGTTTGGTAGCCAATGCAAGGCGAACAGCGGAGCCGATTTTGAAGGACGCAATAATCGTCAATAAAATTGTTAAGCCCATACCTATCCACGATCGGAGGATGTACGAAGGTTTCGCCTTTCGCATCGCTATCGAGACAGACCGGAAGCGAGGGCGGCGATTGGATAGACGAGCTTGTTGGGCTTCATCTGTTTTGATCGCTATTTCTTGCCGGTTTCGTCCATCCAGGCATAGACGCGGCGGACGCCGCGGATATCGACGCCGGGCCCCTGAATCGCCGGGAAATCCTTCGCATGGGAGGTGAGATCGATGCGCCGCGCCGCATCATCCGCCGAGACTCCCTGGGCGCGCAGCTTGGCGGCCTGCACCGTCAAATCCTGCAAATAGGATTGATAGGCGGTGATCAGGCTCTTGTTGGTGAACGGTATGCCATGGCCCGGTAAGTCTACGTCGAAATCCAGCTTCTTGAGCGCGTCCAGCGTCGTTACCCATTCGTCGAAAAACGCATCGCCCATATAGGCTGGCCGGCTTTCCATGAGGTCGCCGGTCGCGACGATCTTCTCCTTGGGGAGATAAACCACCGTATCGCCGCCGGTATGGCCGCGGCCCAAGAACATCAGATCGATCTCCCTCTGTCCGCGGTGAAGGACGATCTTGCTCGAATAGGTCACGTTTGGCGGCGTCGGCTTGATCTCCTTGAGCTGCACCAGGACGTTTTCCGCATCCGCGAGCTGTTTGCTCAGCGTGGCTTTGCGCGTCGCATCTTTCTCCGCCGCGACCTGCTTCTTCAAATCCTCGACTTGCGCCACGACCGTGCCCTGCGAGGTCTTGTACGGCTCGCGATTGAGCACGTCGAAAGTGGTGATCGCGGTGCGGACGTAATCATGTGCGATGATCTGCACCTCAGGGCCAAAGATGGAATTGCCGTCGGTATGGTCGTAGTGCCAATGCGTGTTCACGACATAGCGCACCGGCTTGTTGGACAGCATCTTGACGTCGGCCACGAAGGCACGCGCATTGGCCGGCGAGGTGCCGGTGTCCACGAGCAGGATATCGTCGTCATTGACGATGACGACATTGTTGCTGCCGAATCCGCCCGTCGCGTAATAGACGCCATCGGCGATCTTCTCGAATTTGTAGGTCTTGCCCTGCACCACCGGAAAGGTTTTCGAGACGGGCTGCGCCTCGGCAAGGAAGGGCGTCACGGCGGCGAGTGCAAAGGCCCACGCAAATGTGCGGAATGTCATGGTTCCCTCTCGGATGGATTTTCTCAAGCTGATGGCCTGGCACGCACCATATCTCCTCGCCGCGTCAACGCGAAGCGGTCACAAGAAGCACGAGGAGCCGGAAGGCCTAGCCGGGGCGGGAGGGGACAGGGTCCGCGTCAGCGGGCCTGGTCAAATCGCCATGACGGTGCGGCGCCGTTCCGGACCGCGATAGTTCCGGTCGAGGCGGCGGCGACGGCATGGTCCAAAATATGTCGGGCCGAAGATGAATGGCCGCGGCCTGAGGATGACCTCCTGGACGCGGCTGAGAAGACCGCCTTCGGTAACGGGCTTGACCATCATCTCATTCACGCCAACATCCCGAGCTCCCACGACTCGATGGCGATCCGCGTGGCCGGTGATCATGATCACTGGCATGGTCTGCACCTTCTCGTTCGGCGAGCGCCGAAGCGTCCGCACGAAGCTGATACCGTCCATGAACTGCATCGTCAAGTCGGTGAGAATGAGGTCCGGCAGCTCGGATTCGACGACTTCCAATGCCGCGCTTCCATCGGCATATTCGGTGTTCTCGATGCCCATGCGTTGCAACAGACGGCGCAAAAGCGCACGCATGTGTTCGTTGTCGTCAACCACGAGCGCGCGCAATTTGCGTTTCGCCAGATCGGGATCGTCAATCGTCATTCTTGGCTCGTTCAAACAGAGACCTGAATACAACGGCATTTAGGGTTACCAAACGGTGAACCGCGCGCAAGAAGGATGGGCAAAGGCCGCTCCCATAGACGAAAAAATTATTGGAAGAGCGTGTGGGAGCCCATCGTCATGCCTAGCGTTAAGTCAGCCAAGATCCGGAGGAATTGCGTTTTGAGGGTACCAACAACGCGAATGGGGCAGCCGCCCGAGATCTGGCTGTTGGGAAGCCTGTTTTTGATCGCCGGCTTGTTACTGATTTTCATCCTCATCGCCCAGGATGTTTTCGAGGGCGAGACCGCGTCGTTCGACCGGGCCGCCATTCTCGCTTTTCGCAGCGCCGGGAATATTTCCGAATCCGTGGGGCCGCCTTGGGTGGAAGAGGCGGCCCGCGACATTACCGCGCTCGGCAGCATCGCCGTGGTGACCATCCTGGCCGGCGCCGTTGCCGCCTATCTGTTTTTGCTCGGAAGACGCAGGCCCGCGTTGCTGGTGCTCATTTCCGTCGCAGGCGGCACGGCTTTGAATGATCTCCTCAAATATATTTTCGACCGGCCCAGGCCGGACCTTGTGCTCCACGCCACGCAGGTTTTCACCTCGAGCTTTCCGAGCGGTCATGCGACTGTGTCGGCCGTCGTCTATCTCACGCTTGGCGCTCTCTTGGCGCGAGACGCCCCGTCCGTCGCGGCAAAGATCTATGTCATGACCGTGGCGATCCTTATCGTCTTCCTGGTCGGGGTAAGCCGTATCTTTCTCGGTGTTCACTACCCGACCGACGTGCTGGCGGGCTGGTGTATCGGTTCGGCTTGGGCGCTGACGTGCTGGCTCGCCGCCAACCGGTTGCAGAATAAGCGCGCCCATGCGATCCGGCGTTAAGAGGCCCCTTTGAGAGTGGTTGCGCTGTTGAACGTCATGGCCGGGAGCATCGAAGGCTCCTCCGGCGAAAAGATGCGTGAGAGGGTGCGATCCGCCCTCGTCGCGCGCGGCATCGATTGCGAGGTCGAAGCACTTCCCGGCGTCAACCTCGCGGAGGCAGCCAAGCGCGCGCTGCAAAAGGCGCAGCGAAACGAAATCGATGCCATTATTGCAGGCGGTGGAGACGGGACCATTCACACGGTGGCCGCCGTGCTTGCCGGCACGGGCGTGAAGTTGGGAATCCTTCCCCTGGGCACGTTGAATCATTTCGCGAAAGATTTGGGAATTCCGATGGAGCTGGAGGGGGCCGTGGACGTGATCGCCGCGGCGCATGACGTGAACATCGATGTCGGCGAGGTGAATGGGATCGTCTTCATCAACAACTCCTCCATCGGCGTTTACCCATACATGGTGCTGGACCGCGAAAGGCTGCGTCGGGAGAGGGGTTTACGGAAATGGACCGCCATGGGGCTCGCCGGCTTGCACATGCTCCGCGTGTTCCCCATACGCCGCTTGCGGGTGCGAGCCGAAGGATGGGTCGACCCATGTAGGACGCCGTCCCTGTTTGTCGGCAACAACAAATACACGCTCAGCCTGAAGGCGGCGCGAAAACGCGAAAGATTGGATGGGGGCGAACTCTGGTTCTACATCGTCAAGCACCAGACCCGGCTTTCGCTCGTGTGGTTTACTGTCCTTTCGCTTCTGGGTCTGGCGGACACAGAACGCGATCTGCGCGTGTTCGGCGCAAAACAGGCCGATATCGGCGCGAGGAAGCGAAAGAAGCGCCTGGCCGTCGCGCTCGACGGAGAAGTGGTGTTCCTGCGGCCTCCGCTCCACTATCGGATGCGAGCTGGAGAATTGCGGGTTTACGCTCCGATTCCAGCGGAACTCCCGCAGGCCACCGTCTAATGCGCAGAATCGCCCATATCTCCGACCTTCACTTTGGCCGTCACGATCCACGCAAAGTGGCGGCGCTGCTCAAGAGCCTGGCCGAAAACCCCGCCCATCTCGTCGCGGTCAGCGGCGATATCACACAGCGCGCGCGAAATTCGGAATTTGCCGAGGCGCGGCATTACCTCGACCGCATTGCCGCACCGGTGCTGGTGGTGCCCGGCAATCACGATGTGCCGCTCTATGATTTGCGCCGGCGATTCTTCAAGCCCTTCGGCAAATTCAATCGGCATATCGCCCCGACGGGCGTGGACGAGTGCATCTATTCCGATGAGGAGATGGTTGTCCTCGGGCTCAACACGGCGCGGCGCTTCAGCTGGAAGAATGGGCGGGTCTCGTGGGACCAGATGGCGCATATCCGGCAGATCTTTTCGCATTTGCCTGCAGAAAGATGGAAAATCGTGATGACGCATCATCCCGTCGCCGCCGCGCATGGCGAAGCACGGGTCGAACTGGCCGGGCGTTCGATGCTTGCGCTGCGCGCACTCGCCGATGTCGGCGTCCATCTGCTGCTTTCGGGCCATCATCATCACCCCGCGAGCGGCGAAGCCCATGCCGAATTGCTGCTGAGCGGTTCCGTGCTCGTCGTCCATGCGGGCACTGCGGTTTCGACGCGCACACGGGGTTTGGCCGGAAACAGCTACAATCTGATCGAATTGGAGCCGGGCTCAGCCACGGTGAAAATCATGGCATGGTCGGGCGACGCGTTTACGGAAATCCAGAAGACGCGATACAAGGTCGGGCAATGAATTGAAAAATTGTCATCCCGGCCGAGCGGCACTATGCCGCGAGGGGAAGGGAATCCACCTGCCGAATGGTTCCCCTTCCCTCGCACGCGAACGCGTGCTCGCCGGGGATGACAGTTAAGAAAAAACTTAGGGCCGGCTGGGAAGTTTCGAGAAGAAATCCCAGATCGCGACGGGGGCATCCAGATCGCCCGTCTCGCGCCCCAGACCGCCCCAGTCCTTGGGCATGCGCGTCGGCACGACATGTCCGCCGCCATGCACCGCATAGAGCACGACACCGGGCTTGCCGGGCGCGGACCATGTCATCTGATCGACATAGGTCGGATCGGATGCGGTTTTGTGCGGCAAGCGTTTCACGTCGGGGCTGCCGGTGATCCCGTTCAGCTTCGCCCAATATTGCGCCGTCTCCTGCGAGGAATAGACCGGGCCGAGATTCGTGGAACCGAGCATCACATTGCCGCCATTGAAGGGATTGATCGGATCGTCCGTGCCGTTGATGATCATCGCGGGCATGGCCGCGCCCGATGGCGTGCAGGCAAGGTTCGACGGCACCGGCACGCTCGCCGAAATCACCGCGATGCCCGCGAATTCTTTGGCGCGTTCCATCGCCAGCCGGTAATTGAGCTGGCCTCCATTCGACCAACCCATGGCGAAGACGCGCTTGGCATCGATGCCGTGCGCCGCCACTTCCTTGGCGATCATCGCTTCGATGAAGCTTTCATCGTCGATGTTCATGACGCGCGCGGGCTGGGGCGAACCCTTGCGGCAATCGTTCCAAGTGGTCTGGAAGCCATCGGGATAGATGACGAGGAATCCATTCTTGTCGGCGAGCATGTCGAATTCATAGCTCGTCACGTCGCGCATGGATTCGCCATCGCCGCCGGAGCCATGAAAGACGAAAAGCAGCGGCGCGCCGGGCTTCACATTGCGCGGCGTGTAGAGGATGTAGCTCCGCTGCGACATTTTCGGGTCCTTCACCGCGATGGTCGCGCGCGTCACAGTCCCGCCAGGCTGCGCTTGCGCGGCCAGAGCTCCGGAACCGAAATCGAATGCCGCTCCGAAGAGGGCGATTGCGCCCGCGCCGATGCCGATCTGTTTGAATATCCGCAATGCCATGATCTGTTCCATTGGCTGTGCCGCGCTGAATTATACGCCCATCAAAGCATCAGCTCGATGAGAAACGGCCCTTTCCGCGCGAAGGCGCCGCGCAAGAGGTCGGCGAAGCGGTCCAGCGTATCGGCACGGCCCGCCTCCACCCCCATGCTGCCCGCCACGCGCAGCCAATCCACGTTGGGCCGCATCAGCTCGAACAGGTCGCGGGCGGTCTGGCCCGGCGGCGCCCCCACATCGGCGAGCTCCTTGAACAGGATGGCGTATTTGCGGTTGGAGAGAAGGATCGTGGTGATGTCGAGATTTTCGCGCGCCTGGGTCCACAGCGCCTGCAGCGTATAGGCGGCGGACCCATCGCCCTGCAGCACGATCACGCGGCGCCCCGGCGCGCCGAGCGCAGCCCCGGTCGCGAGCGGCAACCCGCCGCCAATGGCGCCGCCCGGCACCTGCAGCCAATCATGGGGCGGCGCATTGCGCGTGCCGGCGAAGAACGGCCCGCGCAAGGTGATGGCCTCGTCCACCAGGATCGCATGATCGGGCATCAGCGCCGCGACGATTGCCGCCGCGGCTTCGGGCGTCAGCGGCCCATGCGTGGGCGCGGCTTCCGCCGGGCTCTCGGGCACCGCGCGCGCCGGACAGCGCAGCTCCTCAGCCAGCCGCGCGAGCGCATCTTTCAGATCGTGCTCGGGCCGCGCCAGCACATGAACCGCGGCATCGGGCGGCGAGACGATGCTGGGCTTTCCCGGATAGGCGAAAAACGCGACAGGCTCGCCGGTGCCGACCAGGATCAGGTGCCTAAAGTGCTTCAGCTTGGCGACGGACTCATCGACCGGATAGGGCACGATGTCGAGCGGCGGGCGGCCGCGACCCCGTGCGATGCGCGCGTTGAAGGTCGGCGTCATCAGCTGCGCCCCGGTGCCGGCCGCGATGGCGTAGGCGATGGAAAACGCCTCGGGAAGAAGGGCTGCGCCCGACATCAGGATCAGCGCCGGCTCGCCGGAGCGCAGCGCGCGGGCGGCCTCCGCGACGGCATCCGCGGTCGTCTGCGCCGGCATGGGAACGGGAAGCGGCGCGCCAGGAACGCCGCCCTCGCTCCAGCTGACGTCCGACGGCAGGATGAGCGTGGCGCTTCCGCCCGGCGGATTGCGCGCCCCCTGCACCGCTTCCGCCGCATCCACACCAAGCGTTTGCGTGTGAACCACTCTGCGCACCCATTGCGACACCGGGCGCGCCCAGGCCTCGATATCGGAGGCCAGCGGCGGATTGAACGGCGCGTGATAGGTCGCCTGATCGCCCACAATGTTCAAGATCGGCGTCTCGGCACGCTTGGCGTTGTGCAGATAGGCCAGACCATTGGCGAAACCGGGCCCGCAATGCATCAGCGTCGCCGCAGGCTTGCGCGCCATGCGGCCATAGCCATCGGCGGCTCCCGTCACCACCCCTTCGAACAGAGCAAGCACGCAGCGCATGCCGGGCGCGCGGTCGAGCGCGGCGACGAAATTGATCTCGCTCGTTCCCGGATTGGCGAAACAGGTGTCGACGCCCGAAGCGAGAAGGGTTCGTACCAGGCTTTCCGCACCGTTCATCGGTTCAGTCCCAATCTATTTCGAATCGCGCAAGCCGAGCGTGCGGTTGAATACCGGACGATTGTGCCCCGGCGCCGCATCGCGACAGAAATAACCCTGACGTTCGAATTGGATTGCCTCGCCTTCGCGCGCCTCGGCAAGCACGGGCTCCAGGCGCGCATGCGGCAAGACTTCGACCGAGGTGGGATTGAGGTCCGTGGTGAAGTCACCATCCGCGCCGGGATCGGACCGCGTAAAGAGCGGGTTGTAGAGCCTCACTTCGGCTTCCAGGCACTTGGCGGCCGACACCCAGTGCATGGTCGCCTGCACCTTGCGGCCGTCGGGCGCATTGCCGCCGCGCGTCGCGGGATCATAGGTGCAGCGCAGCTCGATCACGTCCCCCACCGCATTCTTCACCACCTCGCGGCAGGTGATGAAATAGGCATAGCGCAGGCGCACCTCGCGGCCCGGCGCAAGGCGGAAGAACTTCTTCGGCGGGTTCTCCATAAAATCTTCGTGCTCGATGTAGAGCTCGCGCCCGAACGGGACGCGCCTTGTGCCCGCAGCTGGGTCATCGGGATGGTTGACCGCTTCCAGCTCTTCGATCTGGCCTTCAGGATAATTCTCGATCACGACTTTCAGCGGCTTGAGCACCGCCATGCGGCGCAGCGCATCCCGGTTGAGATGCTCACGCACGGCGTGATCGAACATCGCCACATCTACGACGCTGTTTGCCTTGGCGACGCCGACGCGGCGCACGAAATCGCGCAGCGCTTCGGGCGGCACACCGCGCCTTCTCAGGCCCGCAAGAGTCGGCATGCGCGGATCGTCCCAGCCCGTGACGTGACCTTGGCGCACCAGCTCGGTCAGTATGCGCTTGGACAATATGGTGTAGGTGAGATTTAACCGCGCGAATTCATATTGGTGCGGTCGCGACGGCACCGGCAGGTTTTCGAGGAACCAATCGTAAAGCGGCCGGTGATCCTCGAATTCCAGCGTGCAAATCGAATGGGTGATGTGCTCGATCGAATCCGATTGGCCATGCGCGAAATCATAGCTCGGATAGATGCGCCAAGAATCCCCCGTGCGCGGATGTGTCGCGTGCAGGATGCGATACAGCACAGGATCGCGTAAGTTGATGTTGCCCGACGCCATGTCGATCTTGGCCCGCAGCACGCGCGCGCCGTTGGGAAACTCGCCGGTCCGCATGCGCCGGAAGAGATCGAGATTCTCCGCAACGCTGCGACCCCGAAAAGGACTGTTCTTCCCCGGCTCGGTGAGCGTGCCGCGATTGGCGCGCATCTCGTCCTGCGGCTGGTCGTCGACATAGGCCTTACCAGTCGTGATGAGATGTTCCGCCCAAGCGTAAAGCTGCTCGAAATAATCCGACGCGTGATAGAGATGATCGCCCCAATCGAAGCCGAGCCAGGTCAAATCGCGCTTGATGGCGTCGATATATTCCTGTTCTTCCTTGGTCGGATTGGTGTCGTCAAAGCGCAAATGACAGCGGCCGCCGAATTCCTCCGCGACGCCGAAATTGAGGCAGATCGATTTGGCGTGGCCGATATGGAGATAGCCGTTCGGCTCGGGCGGAAACCGCGTCACCACGGATTTCACGCGACCCGAATCCAAATCGTCCTTGATGATGTCGCGGATGAAGTCGCGTCCCGCCTCCCGAACCGCCGTCTCGATGGCCATCAACAAAACTCCGAACGCGCGCAGCCGTTCATGATCCGCGCGGCATCTGAGACTTTTGGCAAATCCGCACGCATCCGCCAAGGGCAAGCCCCGGACCGAAGCCGTATTTTCAGGGTCGGGACGAAAGCGTAACCGGTTTGACCGCCTCGGCACCGGCGCGAGCTCTGCCGCTCCGCGCCTGGCGTTTCTTCCACCAAACCGTGAGGCCCGTAATGGCCAGGAGCGAGGGCAACAGGCCGGAGAGGAACACGAGAAGGGCCCAGGGCCATCCGAACCCCACCCCGAAATGCAGCAAATGTTGCCAGTTGAGCAGCTTCTCGCGGAACGAATAGTTTCGCGGGTCGTCGATATAGGTGACGGCTCCCGAATCGGTGTCCAGCACAACGAGAACGCGCGGCTGGGTTGGGCCGAGGTCCCTCGGTTCCAAATCCACAACAAAGGATTTCTCGGCCGTCGGCAGTTCCAGACCCGTAACGCGCGCGCTGGGTACTGCCGAACGCGCCAATGCGATGGCTTCCTCCGGGCCGATTCGACCCTTTGCGGCAACAAAACCTGGCTGGGGCTCCGTCGTGGTTTCCGCGCCGGGCAGATGCGCCCGCACGAAGGGGCCGATGGTCTGGGGAAAGGTCAGATAGATTCCACTGGTGGTCACCGCCAAGAATATCAACAGCCCCCAAATGCCGGCGGCGCGGTGGAGGTCGAAGTGAAATGCCAAACCGCGCGCCCCGCGCCGGACGAGAAAGCTCCTGCGCCATTGGCCTTTGCTCGGCCACCACAGCACCAATCCCGTGAGGCCCATCAGCGTCATGACGACGCCCATCCAGCCGACGAAGGGCAGGCCAATTGGCGGAGGCATGGCCAGGAACGCATGAATGCCTATGAGAAACGCCAACACCGGTCCGCGCTCCACGACTTCGGAGCTTCCCAGGATTTTCAGCGAGACCGGATCGACATAGATGTCAATGCTGGCGGCGTCCTCCTTGGGGGTGCGGAAACGCACGGAGGATGCCGCCCCAACCTTTAGAGGGAGCTCAACACGGTTGGCGAACATTCCCGGGGGCGCGCTTGCCTTCGCGGCGGCTACAATATCGGGGATC
The DNA here is from genome assembly GCA_034665805.1 of Alphaproteobacteria bacterium. Lineage (GTDB taxonomy): Bacteria > Pseudomonadota > Alphaproteobacteria > Micropepsales > Micropepsaceae > CAIYRG01. The sequence goes on along the minus strand of JAXDMY010000061.1, from coordinate 12,612 downwards.
GGCCGCCGCTCGCCCGAAGCGCCGGCACTCGGGATGGATGCGGCGAGGATTTCGCGCTGCAGAAGGAGCGCGCTTCCCGAAATGCCGATGACGATCATCGGCACGCACAGGATCACCGCGACCCACAAATGGACTTGCACCAGCGCAGTGCGGAACGCTTGCCAGCTCATTGGGGCATGACCGATCTTCCAGTCTAGATTTTCGCGGCCTTCAAGCGGAGGGCATTGAGGATAACCGAAACGGAACTTGCCGCCATGGCCGCGGCCGCGACCATGGGCGACAGAAGCAATCCGAAAGACGGGTATAGCGCTCCGGCGGCAATTGGTATCCCGGCAGCATTGTAGATGAAGGCGAAAAATAGGTTCTGGCGGATATTGTTCATCGTCGCCCGGCTGAGACGGCGCGCGCGAAGGATGCCGGTCAGATCGCCGCGGAGAAGGGTGATACCGGCGCTCTCCATGGCGACGTCGGTTCCCGTTCCCATGGCGATCCCGACATCGGCGGCGGCGAGCGCAGGCGCGTCATTAACTCCGTCGCCGGCCATCGCGACGATGCGCCCTTCGCTGCGCAACTTCGCCACGACGGCGCTTTTTTGATCGGGCAGGACTTCCGCCTCGACGCGGGAAATCCCCAATCGCCGGGCCACAGCTTCGGCAGTGACCAGATTGTCGCCGGTGAGCATGATCACCTCGATGCCCGCCTCTTTCAGGGCACGAAGGGCTTCGGGCGTGCTCTGCTTGACGGGATCCGCGATGCCGATGACGCCGGCGAGCGCGCCATCGATGCCAATAAAGATCGCCGAGGCGGCCTCGCGGCGCAATTCCTCGGCTCTAGCGGCAAGCGGTTCTGCCGAGACGCCATATTCCTGCAGAAAACGGGCGTTTCCGATCACGACACGCCGGCCCTCGACACGTCCGATCACGCCTCTGCCGACAGGCGAGTCGAATTCGCTCGGGGTTGTCAGCGTTAGACCGCGCGCCGCCGCCTCCGCAACAATGGCCTGCGCCAGAGGATGTTCGCTCGGCTGCTCCAGGCTCGCGGCAACGCGCAGAACATCGTTCGCATCGCGGGATTGAGCAGCAATGAATGCGACGACTTTCGGCTTCCCCTCGGTTAGCGTTCCGGTCTTGTCGACGACGATGGTGTTGACCCTCTCCATACGCTCCAGCGCTTCGGCATTCTTGATCAGCACACCGGCCTGCGCGCCGTGGCCCACGCCCACCATGATCGACATCGGCGTCGCCAAACCCAGCGCGCAGGGACAGGCAATGATGAGAACCGACACGGCGGCAATCAGCCCGAACGCCATACGCGGTTCCGGGCCGAAGACGGACCACACAATGAAGGCGGTCAGGGCAACGAGAATGACAGCGGGAACGAACCAGCCGGAAACCTGGTCGGCGAGCCGCTGTATCGGCGCGCGGCTTCTCTGCGCTTCCGCGACCATCTGCACGATGCGCGCGAGCATGGTGTCGCGCCCGATCCTGTCGGCGCGCATCAGGAAGCTGCCCGTCTGGTTGATCGTCCCGCCGATCACGCGCGAGCCCGTCTCCTTCGTCACCGGCATGGATTCGCCTGTCACAAGGGATTCGTCGACCACGGAGCGACCCTCGGTCACCACGCCATCGACAGGCAGTTTCTCGCCGGGGCGGACACGCAGGATGTCCCCCACCTGAACGGCATCGAGGGAAACCTCTTCTTCGGCGCCCGAAGAGAGCAGCTTGCGCGCGCGCGTGGGCGCAAGATCGAGGAGCGCGCGGATGGCGCCGCTGGTCGTCTCTCTCGCGCGCAGCTCCAACACCTGCCCCAAGAGAACCAGAACGGTGATGACGGCAGCAGCCTCGAAATAGACCGGGACGCCGCCGTCGCTGCTGCGAAACGCGGGCGGAAACAGATCTGGCGCAATGGTGGCGACGATGCTGTAGAGCCAGGCGACGCCAGTGCCCATGGCGATCAAGGTGAACATATTGAGGTGGCGGGTCGCGAGCGATTGCGCTGCCCGCACAAAGAACGGCCAGCCGCACCACAGCACGACCGGTGTCGCCAGAACCAATTGCAGCCCGTTCGACAGAAGCGGGCCAAGCGCGCGGCGGAGGCCCAGCATCTCTCCACCCATTTCCAGCGCGAGCACGGGAAGCGAGAGGGCAAGGGCGATCCAAAAGCGCCGATTCATATCGCGCAATTCGGGATTTGCTTGCGTCGTGGCCGTCGGCATCATCGGCTCGAGGGCCATGCCGCAGATCGGGCAATGTCCCGGCCCGTCCCGCACGATCTCGGGATGCATCGGACAGGTCCACTTGGTCCCTGCGGGCGCATTCGCGGAAACGGGAGCCTCGGCGGGTGCTACATAGCGCTCCGGTTCGGTGAGGAATTTCTTCCGGCACGTCTCGCTGCAGAAGTGATAGATTGCGCCGCCGTACTCCGCGTTAAGTGAGCCCGGAGTCTGCTTCACCTTCATCCCACAGACGGGGTCCGTGGACATGACATCGGTGTGCCCGTGATGGCAGGGAGGCTCTTTCGCGGACGCCGCACCGTGCGTCTGAGCGCTTTGCATGGATCTGTCCTTCAACGTCTTTAACACGGTCTGTCCGCCCCTGGATGAACGTCCTCATTTTCACCAGCGGCAACGCCAAGGCGTTGATGCAGGTCAACCGGGTGGAGGGTCATTGTCCGATACCCTACCAGAGTATCTGGTCATATTACCCCCTTGGGGTATATGCTGGAAATAGCATTGGAGATTTTCCCGTGAAGCCTAACAAATCAACGCTTCTCAACCGCCTAAGCCGGATCGAAGGCCAGGTGCGCGGCATCACGCGCATGGTCGAGGAGGAACGCTACTGCATCGACGTGTTGACGCAATTGCAGGCGGTGCGGGCGGCGCTCGCGCGGGTCGAAACCGAAATGCTCAAGACTCATCTTCATCATTGCATCGAGGGCGCCATCGTCAGCGGCGATGCCAAGGAGCAGCGGAAGAAAGCGGGCGAATTGATCGAGCTGCTCGGGCGCGCTTCGCGGTGAATTGGAATGGGATCAAGCTTGCTTGCCTGGTTGGGATGGCTTGGCTGTTCGCCGGTGGCGCTTACGCGCAAAGCCCCTCGGTCCCGGCTGAAGAGGATTTGCCGCCTCTGGGAACCGGGCCGAGCGTGCAGATGACCGGAGCGCTGGGCAATTATTCCATGATGCGCGACGCGTCGGGCACGTCGTGGCAGCCGGAATCCTCGACCATGGAGGGCATCCATGGGATCTATGACGATTGGGCGACGATGGTCCATGGCTTTGCGTCTCTTGTTTATGACCACCAAGGCGGGCGGCGCGGAGACAATAAGACCTTCAGCGAAAGCATGATCATGGGCATGGCCCAACGCATGGTCGGCGGTGGAACGCTCACCTTGCGAGGCATGTTCTCGCTCGATCCCCTGATGGGCAAATCCGGCTATCCCTTGTTGCTGCAGACCGGAGAGACGGCGGACGGCGTCAAGCCGCTCATCGACCGCCAGCACCCGCATGATCTGTTTATGGAGCTGGCCGGCATCTATGCCGTTCCCGTCGATGAGCGCACATCGGCATTTCTCTATGTCGGCTATCCGGGCGAGCCCGCGCTTGGCCCGCCGGCTTTCATGCACCGCTTCTCGGGAATGGATAGTCCCGAAGCCCCGATCAGCCATCACTGGCTGGACTCCACGCACATCACCTATGGCGTCGTAACGGGCGGGATTGTCTATGGCGGCTGGAAACTCGAAGGATCGATCTTCAATGGCAGAGAGCCGGACCAGCACCGGTGGAATTTCGATGCGCTGCAATTGGATTCCGGTTCCGGGCGCATCACTTGGAATCCGAGCGATGATTGGTCGTTCCAGGCGAGCTATGGCTTCATCAAAGAGCCCGAGGCGTTGGAGCCGGGCGTCAATCAGCATCGCATAACGGCATCGGCCATCTACAACAGAAAGCTGGAGCACGGGAACTGGCAAACCACACTCGCTTTGGGGCAGAACAAGCTCCAACCCGGGCAGACGTTGAACGCCTATCTCCTGGAGTCCGCGTTTCGCTGGTATGCCCATACGGTGTTCGTGCGAGCCGAGAATGCCGAGAAAAACGAGCTCTTTCCGGCCGGCGATCCGCTCCACGGGCGGACATTTGACGTGTCCAAATTCAGCCTTGGTTATGTCTATGATATCCCCGTGGGCGAGCATTTCAGTCTCGGGCTTGGAGCCCTCGTTAGCCTCTATGACCTGCCATCGGCGCTCAGCCCGGCCTATGGCTCAAGTCCAAGCTCTTATATGTTGTTTACGAGGGTCAAGCTTAAGTGATGCGTATCATGACAAACATGAGAGGAGTGCAGAATATGAATTGGAAAATCGGGGCGCTTGCGATGGCGGCGTCGTTCTTCCTCGCTTCAGCCGCCGACGCCCATCCCCAACTCAAATCCGCCGGCCCGGCTCCCGGGAGCGTGGTGAAAGCCTCGCCGAAGGCGCTGCGCATTCAATTCAATGAAGGCATCGTGCTGGGTTTTTCCGGCATCGAAGTGACCGACGCGGCAGGGAAGAAGCAGCCTGTGGGCGAGGCCAGCCTCAGCCCCACCGACAAGAACCAGCTGATCGTGCCTTTGACCGCCGAGCTCGCGCCGGGAAAATACACGGTCGCATGGCATGCGGTCGGCGACGACACGCACAAGGTCGACGGAAAGTACAATTTTGAAGTGAAGCCGTGACCATAGCCGCGGGGCTGATTGTCTCGCGGTTCGTTCACTATCTGGCTTTGTCGGTTCTCTTTGGGGGCGCGCTGTTTCCACTCTACGGGTTTGCGTCTCCATCAGCGGACACACAGCATGTGTCGCCATGGCTGCGAGCGCTGCTCCTAAGGGCGGCCGGGCTCGGGTTGCTCAGCGGAATCTCTTGGTTCGTGTTCACCACCGCAGGCATGAGCGGGAGCCTTTCCGGCGCCACCGATCCCACCATCCTCTCCACGATGATCCGGGAAACGGATTTCGGCCGGGTGTGGATGTTGCGGCTGCTGCTCGCGAGCTTTTTGGTGCTGTTGCTGCTTCCGGCGCGATTGGGCGGCTGGCGGTTTCATGCCGTGCTTTTCGGTTCGCTCGTTCTGCTGGCGAGCATCGCGCTTACCGGTCATGCCGGGAGCGACGCAGGTCCTGCCGGTCTCAGGCATCTGATCGTCGACGCGTTCCATCTGGTTGCAGCGGGTGTTTGGGTCGGCGCCCTGGTCGTTTTCGCCCGTCTGGCGACGATTTCCCTCGATGGGCTTCACCACGATGATCTGCGAATCCTTCACCACGCTTTGTCGCGCTTTTCGGGCGTGGGCACCGTCGTCGTCGCCGTTCTGGCCCTGACCGGACTTATGAATCCGGGTTTTTTCTCTTCAGGTTTGAAAACAACCTATACCCAGGTTCTGCTTGTCAAACTCGGGATGTTCGCGGCGATGCTCTTGCTGGCTGCCGCGAACCGCTTTCGGCTGACGCCGAGGCTTGCGGCGAGGCTGGACTCTACGAACGGATTGGAGAGCGCCGTAGCGGCGTTGCGTCTGAGTCTCCTGAGCGAAACCGCGCTCGCGATTCTTGTCCTGGCGGCGGTTGCCTGGCTGGGAACGCTTGCGCCGGGGGGCACGGATTAGAGCCGGACCGCGAAGTTCGCTTCCGCTGAAACCTTAGAAGACTAGGCTTCGGCAGGTTTGCGTTTCCGCCGCAGGAAGCCAAACGCCACGAGGCCAAAACCCAGCAGCCCGAGGGAGGCCGGTTCCGGCACCTCGAGGAAGCCGCGAATCTCTCCACCCGGCACGAACGTGGAATGAACGTTCAAATAGGTCCTTCCGGCTAGCATTCCCGCGATGAGCACAGCCTCCGCAGAAAGAGGGGTGCCGCCATTGGCGGTGACGAATGCGGGATTGTAGCTGGAGGCCAGCAGCATATCGAAGGTGTGGTCATATATCCCGCTCGATACCCCAAGCGGAAATCCCGTGAATGTTGGCGTTGTCGTGGCGACCCCAGCCGTGCCGGTTCCAGGGAGCGCCGTGCAGCAATGGATGTGCGAGGCCGTGGTCAAGCCTGTCAGACCGCCGAAAGTGACTTGCACACGCATCATATTGGTGACGTTATCGAAGTGGATGTGAGCAAACCCGGTGCCAAGCGACAAATTGGGCGGGGATTCGTTCGGTCCATTGAGACTGGCGAACCAATCGATCACGCCCGCGTCGGCATTCGTGGCGGCAGTACCGAGGAAGAGGAGCGAAAGGAAGGCGAGGCCTGGGGCGCGAATCATAGCATTGCTCCATGGTGTGTTGACACGCACGAAGCCCCCATCGACTTTAACCATGCAAGAACCGTGCTAATTCTAAAAATGCTGTAATTTCAACGCAGCCACCAGTCGAGCCCCCGCCCCTTGTAAAGACTCCCGACACCTAGGCGCTTGGAAACGCGACATAAAATGTCGCGCGGGACTAGAGCGGTTTTGGAATGGAACGAACCACCCCATTGTCATGCCCGCGAAGGAGGGCATCCAGGAACGCCTATGAAGAAACTGGATTCCCGCTTTCGCGGGAATGACACGGGTAATTTGGTCGATTCCAGTCAAACCAAAACCGCTCTAGCGCATGTTCCCGGTGCGACCGAGCGAGTGTAGATCACGGGCCTACTCTGGAGTTCTTTCTGCGCTGCAGAAGACCGAGCGCGGCTAGACAGCCGAGCATGCAGCAGCACAAACGAAGATGGCGGTCGGAAGGCCGCCTATCGAAAACTTTCCCTCATGCCTTCAACCTGCGGCGGCGGCGCGTCGCGCCAAGACCGAAGAGGGCAGTGCCAAGGAGTGCGAGCGTGGAGGGTTCCGGGACCTGCCAAACCCCCCACACGGAGTTGGCACCAGCGGTAGAGGTCAAATGGAATCTTGCGGCAATCACCTGCCCGTCAGGCGCCGCCACGGTGCATGCGGTGGAGTCGCATAGCCGCAGATCCACGCTCTTAATCCCTAGAAGCGGATCGCCCAAAAACGGTGTCCAAATAATCATGGCATTGTGGGGCACCGCCGGCGATGGATCGAAAATGGAATTCGGCAAGCCATTGAATCCCGCGCCCGTAATCGCCGCATACAGAGCTGAAGCCGCTGCGCCCGCGCCGGCAGCGGTGCCGAACGCAAAACGAGACGTGTTGCACTGTCCCCCAGTCTGACTAGCCGCGCCCCCGGTGCCAGCGCCGAACACGCCGGCACAGGTGCCGTCCTGAATACTGAAATTGTAGAGACGTCCGCCTACGGCAATGCCGTTGAACCCTGACAATTTTCCGCCGGTAAACGTTGCGATAGGCGTCGCGCCGACATTGCCAGCAATGCTGAGGAAAAGAAGCGAAAGAAGGGCAAGGCTAAGGGGACGAATCATGGTGTTTCTCCACGTCGATGCGGCCGCCCCCGGCAGCCTTAACCGTGCAAGAACCGTGCTAATCTTAAAAATTCTATAATATCAATGGAACCTGCGCGGAAAATCGCTTTGTCTGTAAAGACTTCCGACGCCTGCCCCCATGCGCTCGAGACACAAAATGTCGCGTTAGCGCATGTTCCCGGTGTGGCCGAGCGAGTAGCGTCCCGGTTGGGGCCAGACGGTCAGGCCGTGCGGTTCCGTACCGACGGGAATCGTCTTGACGTCGCCCGTGGCGATTTCGATGGCGTAGACGAGCTTGTCGAACCGCCCGGACAGCCAGAGATATTTTCCGTCGGCGCTGACATTGCCCATATCCGGGCTGCCGCCGCCGGGGATGGGAATATTCCGCTCGATCTTGCGGGTGGCGAAATCGAACACCGACACGCTGCCCTGCCCTTTGGGTTTGGAATCGCCCATATGGGTGCCGCGGTTGGTGATATAGAGCTTCTTGCCGTCGCGGCTGGGATATAGCCCGTGGGCCCCGCGTCCCGTCGGAATGAAGCCGGTTTCCTGGAACGCATCGCCATCGATCACATGCATGCCGTCGGCATCCATGTCGGCGACGTAGAACAGCTTGCCGTCGGGCGCGATGCGGATGTCCTGGGGCATGCTGTTCATCGTCATGCCAGGCATGGCGGGCGGTTTGGTCAGCTTGATGTAGCCAATGACTTTGCGCGCCACCATGTCGATCTTCGCAAGACCTCCGCCGGCGAATTCGCAAGTGAAGATCGCGTAGCGGCCATCGATGGCGAAATCGGCGTGATTGACGCCCACGCATTGCGGCGTCGCCAGATTGGTCTGCAAGGCCATGGTATGAGGATCGCGGAATTCCAGCCGCTTTAGCGCTTCGGCGACCACGATCGCCGAGCTGCCGTCGGGCGTGAAATAAAGATTATACGCGTCGGGGACCGTCACCGTGGTTCCCGGCTTGCCCGTCGCCGGATCGATCGGCGTGAGAATGCCGGGGAGCTTGCGCTCGGCCGAGCCCGCCACCCACAGCGTCTTCAAATCCCAGGAGGGGATGATGTGCTGCGGATTGCCGCCGACTTGGAAATGATCGACCACCTGGAACTTGGCGGGATCGATGACATAGACATCGCCCGATTTCACATTCGGGACATAGACACGCGAGAGCGCGCCGGCCGTCGCCGGGCTGAGCTTTCCCGGCCCCGCTTCGCTGTAGAGATTGCCCGCGTCGATCACGGGCGGCATGCCGGGAACGGTCTGGACCGGAGCACGCGTCGCGGTTTGAGCCGAGGCGGCCGAGAGACTCAAGAACACCAGAGCGGTACTGAGAGACGCACGATAAAGACACACTGCGATTCGTCCTGCTGAGCGGTTGAAGATTCTATCACGTACCTTCCACCCGCGATTGCAAATATTTCGTTCACTCACGATCCGGCAAGGCCCAATTCAGCGGGAACCAGATGGAACCCGCTCATGCGCTCGGCGGCAGCGACGGTATTCTCCAGCAACATTGTGACCGTCATGGGACCGACGCCGCCCGGCACCGGCGTGATGTAGGAGGCCTTTTCCTTCACGCCCTCGAAATCGACATCACCGACCAGCCGGCCGCCGGGCAGGAAGTTGATGCCGACATCGATCACCACCGCGCCCGTCCGGATCATCGGAGCCACGATCAGGTTCGGACGGCCGGCCGCAACCACCACGATATCGGCAAGGATGGTGTATTGGGCAAGGTCGCGCGTCTTGGCGTGGCAGATCGCGACCGTGGCTTCGCGCTGCATCAGCATCAGCGCCAGCGGCTTGCCGACGATGTTGCTGGCGCCCACCACGGTCACATTCTTGCCTTCGAGCTCGATTCCCTCATGTTCGAGGATCTTCTGGACGCCATAGGGCGTGCAGGGCGGGAAGACCGTGCGGCCGATCACCAAACCGCCGACATTGTAGAGGTGAAACCCGTCGACATCCTTGGCGACGGAGATGGTCTCCAGCACGCCCTGGGGCGAAATATGCGCCGGCAAAGGCAGCTGCACCAATATGCCGTGAACGTCGGGATTCACGTTTAGCTTGCGGATGCAATCGAGCAGATGATCTTCGCTGGTGTCCGCGGGCAGACGCAGCACATGGGAGTTGATCCCGACTTCCGCGCAAGCCCGCACCTTATTGCGCACATAGACGGCCGAGGCCGGATTGTCGCCCACCATGATCATGGTCAGGGCGGCAGACACGCCCTTATTGCGCAGCACCGCGGCGCGCTGCGCGATGCCGACGCGAACCGCGCGCGCGATGGCGAGGCCATCGATGATCTTTGCCGTCATGCCTATCGCCTATCAGACCTTATCGAGCTTCGCCACGGCCTCCAGGAAGCGCAGCTTGATCTCGTTGCCATCGCGCGATGGCAGCACGCGCGCAACCTCTTCCTGCCTGACCTGAGCCTGGATGAACACCGGCCCGGGGGCGGCATGCAACAGACGCCGTGCGCCGGCGAACTCGCGCTCCTGCGATATGGCGTGTGTTTCGCGAAAGCGGCAGGCTTTGGCAATGCCGATCATGTCGATTCCGTAATGCGTGTGGCTCGCCTGCATGCCGGTTTCGCCGTAATGCCGGTTGTCCAGGACCAGGATCGCCAGATTTTGCGGCTGCTTGACGCCGATGGTGGCAAGGCTTCCCAAGCCCATCAGCATTTCGCCATCGCCTGTGATCACCGCGATTCGGGCCCTGGGCCTCGCCAGCGCCAAGCCCAAGCCGATCATCGCCGCCCCGCCCATCGCGCCCCACAAATAGAAGTTGAGCGGGGAATCGCCCGCGGCCGCGACATCATAGGTCGGCGCGCCAAGGCCGCTGACGACAAGAAGCTCGCCCCGCTCCGCGAGCAGCGTCCGCACGCATTCGCGCCGATCGAGCATTATTTGCTCCACACTTTGCGGCCGATGAGCCGCTGCGAGAGGAGCACCGCGATCGGCACATTCCCGGCGAAGGCCATGTCGCAGGCGGCGCCCACGACCTCGTCGACATCGTCGGGGTGATCGATGCGATAGGTGAGGAATCCGCACAGGCGAAAACAATCCTCGGTGATCGAGCCCATCGGTATTTGCCACGGATTGAACTCGGCGAATTCGCCCCGCATCGTCACCAGAACCAGGCAAGGAAATCCGCAAGAGCGAATAAGCGAGAACATATTGATGCAATTGCCCACGCCGCTGCTTTGCATCAGAAGCGCGGCGCGTTCTCCGCCGAGCGTTGCGCCCGCGACCAGCCCCACGCCCTCCTCTTCCGTGGTGAGGACGACGTCGGTGATATCCGGGTCTTCGATGCAGCGCTGGATCAGGCGGCTGTGGCCGGCATCGGGCACATAGCCCACCTGGCGGATGCGCGCGCGGCGGAACTGCGCGTGAATCGCGTCGGGCCATGTCGCCTGTTGGTCTACTGTCTGGTCCACGCGCGTTGCCCTTATGCCTATGCGTTCTGCTGCAGCATGAATTCCGCGATTTCGAGCCGTGTGGCTACCCATACATCGGCGCTCGCCATCGCATGCGCCACGATCTGCTCGAAATAATGCGCGCCGCGCGGGTGACCGAAAATATGGGCGTGCACCGTCACATCGATGATCGCCGGGTTTCCGGCGCCCCCGGAGCGGGCGATGCTGAGGTTTTCCTCGAAGGAGTCCTGCATCAGGTTCGGCGGATTGCCGTATTTCATGAAGGGCATGTCATTGACATCGGTCGCCAGAGGGATTGCGACGATCTTCAAATCGCCGAAGCGTTGCACATAGGGCAGATCGTCGTCGAAGACGTCGCCGTACCATGCGTATCCGGCCTCGGCGAGCAGAAGCGGCAGCTCCGGCCCGGACGTGCCGCGCGGGCTCAGCCAGCCCCGCACGGGTGCGCCCGATGCATCGCGCAGCAGCGCCGTGCAGCGCGCGATATTGCTTTTCTGCTCTTCAAGCGACAACAGCGCCGGGATCACATCCATGGAATAGGAATGGGAGAGCACTTCGTGCCCCGCATCCGCGATTGTTTGGATCGTATCGGGGGCGCGCTCGGCAATGATGGCACTGGTCATCACGCTCGCTTTGGCGTCATGCGCCGCAAGCGCGTCCAGCAGACGGTAGATCCCCCGCTTAACCCCGTAGGACGCCCAGGAGATGGCCATGGTATCGAGCGCGCCGGCAGGGAGCGGATTGCCCATCGGACTGATGCCTGGCGCCTTGCCGTCCGACCACGCCTCCAGGCAGATATTGAAGATCACGGCAATGGGTTTGCCGCCCGGCCATTGCCACTCCACCTCGCGCATTCCCTGGCCTCCGCGATTTTTCCCGATTAGCCTATTTCGGACCCGTTTCTGCAAGTTCGGAAAAACAGCCCATGGCGCGCCCTTTGAAAGTCTTCCGGGCCCATCTCGGGTTCTACGACACGGCCGTGGCAGCGCCATCGCGAGGCGCGGCGTTGAAGGCATGGGGTTCGCGGCAGAATCTGTTCCGCGAGGGCGTGGCTTCCGAAACCAAGGATCCGCAAGCCGTCACCGCCGCTTTGGCAAAGCCGGGTGTGGTGCTGCGCCGCCCGGTGGGCAGCAACGCTCCCTTCAGCGAGAATCCCGGACTTCCGCAAATCCCCAAGGCGCCAAAGAAGCCGCCGCCTGCGAAGATTCAGGCAAAATCCCAGCCGCCCGAGCCCCCGCCGCGGCGCGAGCCCCCTCGTCTGCGCCTGGTTCCGCCCCCGCCGCCGCCCCGGCCGCAGCCGCCGCCCCGGCCGCGAGCCGACCGCGCACCCGTCGAGGCCGCGGAGAAAGCGCTCGCCGAGCTCAAACGCGAAGAGCAGCGCGCCCTGGCGGCGCTCGAAGAACGCAAGGCTGCGCTGGACGAAGAGGCGCGCCGGCAGCGCGCTGATTTCCGCGAGCGCCGCGAGGGGTGCGAGAAGAAACTCGCGGATGCGCGCAAGGCCTACCGAAGCGCCCTCACCCGCAGGTGACGCTCTATCTGAGCTTTTCCAATTCGGAGTTCAGTTCGGCGCCGAACAGAATGACCATTTGCCCGAGCCAGATCCACATCAGGAAGCCCACCATGGTGCCGAGCGAGCCATAGGTCCTGTCGTAATGGGCGAAGTTCGCGACGTACCAGGAAAATCCCAACGACACGAGCAGCCACACGGCGCCTGCGAACACGGCGCCCAATATCATGTGCCGCTTGGCGTGGCGCCTGCGGTCCGGCCCGAAGCGGTAGAGCACGGCGAGAAG
>JAXDMY010000060.1:0-8647 GCA_034665805.1 Alphaproteobacteria bacterium | reverse complement strand
CACCGATCCTCTGGTGCTGCTCTCGGCGATTGCCGCGCGCACCTCCAAGCTGAAACTTGGAACCGCGATCTATCACATCTATGGGCGAAGCGCGGTGACGCTGGGCATCCAGTCGGCGACGATTCAGGATTTGTCCGGCGGGCGGCTTCTGCTCGGGCTTGGCGTCGCCAACAAGACCATCGCCGCGTGGCACAATGGTGTCTTCGACCGCCCCTTGCGGCGCGCCCGCGAATATATCGACATCGTCAAGAAGACCGCCGCGGGCGAGCGGGTCGAATATGAGGGCGAGATCTACACCACCGGCAAGCGCTTCCAGCTTTCCTGGTAGCCGGCACATCCAAACTTTCCTATCTATCTCGCGGGCCTCGGGCCGCAAATGACCAAGCTCGTCGGCAAGATTTCCGACGGCGTCTTCATCAATATGGGAACGCCGGCGACCATTAGGGAAATCGCTCAACGCGTGCGCGAAGGCGCGGTGGAAGCGGGACGCGATCCTGCCTCGATCGAGATCATCGCCAAGGTGCGCGTGTCTTTGAATCCGGACCGCGCCATGGCGCGCTCGAAACTGCGCCAGGTGCTGACCTTCTACAACATCGCCGATCATTATAAGGACATGCTGATCGCATCGGGGTTCGAGCCGGAGGTCATGCGCATCCAGGACGCCTTCAAGGCAGGCGGCTTCAAGGCAGCGGCGCAGCACATGACGGATGAATATATGGACAAGCTGCCGGTGATTCCCGGCACCTCCATCAAGGAAATCAAGGAGCGGCTGGAGCCATTCCGCGAAGCAGGCGTGACGCGGCTCGTGGTGCCTTATGTGCCGGTCACCGAACCCGTCATCGATGACGCGCGGCGTTTTGTCGAAGCGTGGGGAAATTCGTAAATCTCAATCCTAGGGGAGTTTTGAATGTGTGATTTTGCTGCCGACGCGTCTGCCGCCGAGCAATTGCTGGTGGGCCGCGTGCTGACCGTCAAACGGGTGCGCGAGCTGAATGCGAAAGACTAGTCTAGTTATGCGAATCTCGCGTGTCAGCCCGTCGGGGGCGGCGGTCGCAACTCGCCGTTTCAGAGGGCAAATGTGAAAGGAGCTTTGATTAATGAAAGAGAGAATAAACTACTATAGCGATGGTCTAAAACTGTCCGGAATACTTTCTAAGCCTGACAATGCCAAGAAAGGAAGCAATCTTGCTGGTGTCGTGCTTGTGCCGGGTTTCATGAGCACGGCAGACGCTTTCTTTCCTGGGTTCGCCGACGAGTTTACCGCAGCAGGCTTTGTGTCCCTGACTATGGATTTCAGAGGATTCGGAGAGAGTGAAGGCGTCCGCGGCGAGGTAATTCCATACCTACAGATCTATGACGCTAGCAACGCCATCTCCTGCTTGCAATCCAGACCAGAAGTGAACCCTGACAAGATCGCGTTGTTAGGCGTCAGCTTGGGAGGTGGAGAGGTAGCGTACATAGCAGCCCGAGACCGACGCGTAAAAGCGGTTGCCTCCATGGTCTTGGTCGGTGATGGCGAGCGGCGAATGCGAAGATTTCGAACCGAGCAGGAGTGGGCAACTCTCATGCAAAAGGTTCAAGAGGACCGAATTAATAGGGCTTTGACTGGCAAGTCCAAAGACTTCCATGGGTTCTTGGACAAGGGAACCGATTCGGTACTGATCATGCCTCCTGAGCTGACCTCTTCCTTAAAGGATGCCGAACAGGTGGAAAAGGAAAAAGGCAACAAGACAACGCTAGCAACCGTTGATGGGTGGCTGGACTACAAGCCGGAAGAAATTATCGACAAGGTGGCTCCGACACCAATTCTCTTCGTTCAAGCGGAGAAGGACGAGCTTGAGGCCGACGATGCCGATAGGTTGTATAATAAGGCTAAGGAACCGAAGAAGCTCTTCACGCTAAAAGGCGGCGTCCACTTCGATGTGTATGGGAAAAGGACGGATGAAGCGATGAAACCGGTCCTCGAATGGTTCAAACAGTACCTTCAATGAATCAACGCCGGCGCTGGCTAAGGGATAGATGGTGCACGCGAGCGAGGAAGACCGTCAGGCAATCCGGGAAGCGATCCGCAAGATTTGCGCCGCTTTCCCCGACGCCTATTGGCGTGACGTCGACAAGGCCGGCGCATATCCGCAAGCTTTTGTCGATGCGCTGACGGCGAGCGGCTATCTCGCGACGCTGATCCCTGAAGAATATGGCGGCGCGGGCCTGGGCATTACGGAAGCCGGCATCATCCTCGAAGAAATCAACCGCTCCCCCGGCAACGGTCTGGCCTGTCACGCCCAGATGTACACCATGGGCACGCTGCTGCGTCACGGCAGCGACGAACAGAAGCAACGCTACCTCCCCAAGATCGCCGGCGGCGAGTTGCGCCTTCAGGCTTTCGCGGTGACCGAACCCGATGCCGGCTCGGAGACGACGCGCCTGCAGACCCGCGCGTTACGGAAAGGCGACAAATATGTCGTGAACGGGCAGAAGATTTTTATCTCGCGCGCCAAGCAGTCCGATCTGATGCTGCTGCTGGCCCGCACCACGCCCTATGAGGAGCTGAAGGATAAGACGCAAGGCCTTTCGGTGTTCCTCGTCGATATGCGCGACATCAAAGGCAGACTCGACATCCAGCCTCTCGATATGATGTTCAATCATCACACCAACATCCTGTTCTTCGAGAATGTGGAAATTCCGGTCGAGAATCGCATCGGCGAGGAAGGCAAAGGCTTTCGCTACATCATCGACGGCTGGAACGCGGAGCGTATCCTGATCGCTTCCGAAGCCATCGGCGATGGCCGCTGGTTCGTGGAGCGGGGCGCAAAATATGCCAGCGACCGCGTCGTGTTCGGCAAGCCCATCGGCGCCAATCAGGGCGTGCAGTTTCCGCTGGCGCGCAGCTATGCCCATGTCGAAGCGGCAGCCTGCATGCGCGACGTCGCGGCAGAGAAATTCGACCGCGGCGAGAAATGCGGCGCCGAAGCCAATATGGCCAAGCTGCTGTCCAGCGAAGCCGCCTGGGAAGCAGCCAACGCCTGCCTCGACGCGTATGGCGGCTATGGCTTCGCCCGCGAATATGACGTGGAGCGCAAATTCCGCGAGACGCGGCTCTATATGACTGCGCCCATCAACAACAATCTGGTGCTGGCATTCCTAGGCCAGAATGTGCTCGGCATGCCGAAATCCTATTAGCATAAACCCCTCTCCCCCTGCGGGAGAGGGCGGTTCGCCCTGGACATTTTCGTCCCTCGGCGAACCGGGTGAGGGGTGAGTTTTGCGACACGACGCCGAAGAGGATGCCGCTCAAATGATCGAACGCACAAAACTCTTTCGCTCCTGGATGTTCGTTCCGGGTGACCGCCAGCGGATGATCGACAAGGCGCTCTCTTTGCCGGTCGATGCCATCATGATGGACATCGAAGATGGTGTGGCGCCCAGCGAGAAAGAAAATGCGCGGGTGCAGATTGGCGCCGCCCTAGACGACGTTGCCGCAAGGCTGGCGGAGGATCCGCACCTCCGGACGCCGGCCCGTTTCGTGCGCGTAAACGTCGTCGGCTCCCAGCGCTTCATCGAAGACACCAATGCCGTGGTGCGTCCTGGGCTTGAGGGTCTGGTAATCCCCAAGGTGGAATCCATCGATCAAGTGCGCATCGTCGAAGACGAACTCGGCCGCGCCGAGGTCAGGCATCACATGCCGGGCGGTTCGGTCAAGCTGCTGATCGCCATCGAAACTCCGATCGGGCTGTTCAATGCCTATGCGATTGCCGCTTCCACGGTGCGGATCATCGGGGTGATTTTTGGCGCCGAGGACTTCACCCGCGAAATGAATCTTCCCATGCGCCGCGAAGGCGAAGCGGTGGACCTCATCTATGCGCGCTCGCACTTCGCCACGGCCGCCGCGGCCGCGCATGTTCAGGCGGTGGACGGCGTCTGGGTCGATCTCAACGATCCCGAGGGGATGAAGCGCTTCGCCCGCCAGGCGCGGCGCCTCGGCATGACGGGCATTTCGATCATCCATCCCAATCAAATCGAAGAGGCCAATGCCGCCTTCACGCCGACGCGCGAGGATATCGACTATGCGCAAGCGGTGGTAAACGCGTTTGAGGATGCGCGTGCGCGCGGCCTCGGCGCCATCGCCTTTCGCGGCCAGTTGCTGGATTATCCCATCGTGGACCGGGCGCGGCAGACCGTTGCCCTCGCCAAATCGCTTGGCGTGAAGTGAAATCACCCCCTCACCCGCGAGCGCTACGCACTCGCTTCCCTCTCCCCCTTGGGGGGAGAGGGTCAGGGTGAGGGGGAGCGTTGCAACGGAGAGAGCTGATGACCGTCAAACCGGGTTGGGAAGGGCGCTATTTCGAGGATTTCGAGATCGGCGATATCTATCGCTGCCGCATCGGGCGCACGGTGACGGAAGCGGACAATATCTGGTTCACGCTCCTGACCAACAACACCAATCAGATTCACTTCAACAACGAATTCGGCAAGAAGACCGAGTTCGGCAAATGCCTGATCAATTCGGCGCTGACACTCGCCATCGTCGCAGGACTCGGCGTCGCCGATATCAGCGAGAATGGCTTCGCGCTCGGCTGGGACGAGATCAAATTGCCCCATCCGCTGTTCGCCGGCGACACGCTCTATTCCGAATCCGAAGTGCTGGAGAAACGCGAATCCAAATCCAAGCCGCAATGGGGAATTATCAAAGTGCGGACTCGCGGTATCCAGCAGGAGGGGAAAATCGTCATCGACTATGTGCGCAGCGTCATGGTGTGGAAGAAGGCGCACGCGCCCCATCGCGACATCTTCCCGAAAGTTCAATCCTGATGGCGGAGTCCGGCGCCGCGAGCCCCCGCCGCGCGCTCGATGGCGTGAGCGTGCTGGCGCTGGAAACGTCTTTGTCCGGCCCGCATGCGACCAAGATCCTGGCCGACATGGGCGCCGAAATCATCAAGATCGAAAAACCCGGCACGGGCGATGTGATCCGCGGCTGGGACACGGCCGTGAAGGGGCTCTCATCCGGTTATGTCTGGGTGAATGGAAATAAGAAGAGCGTCACCCTCGACATGAAGAAGCCGGCGGCGCTGGAGATCCTCAAGCGACTCGCCGCGCGCGTCGATGTGGTGCTGGAGAATTTCGCGCCCGGCGCCGCCGAACGCCTGGGCCTTGGGGCGAAAGGTCTCACCACCGCCAATCCGCGGCTGATCTATTGCTCGCTTTCGGGCTACGGCCAGGACGGACCCTATCGCGACATGAAAGCCTATGACGTGTTGATCCAGGGCGAGGCGGGCATCATCGCCACCACCGGCTATCCCGACGCGCCGGCCAAGGTCGGCGTCTCGATGATCGACCTCACCTCCTCGATGTATGCCGCGGTGGGAATCCTTCTCGCCCTCTATCAGCGCGAGAAAACCGGGCAGGGGCAGGTGATCGACATTTCCATGTTCGAGACCGCGGTCTCCTGGCTCGGCTATTTCCCGCATCATTATTGGCATCGTGGCGAGGAGCCCGTCCGCGTCGGCCTGCGGCACCAATACGTCACACCCTACGGACCCTTTCTTGCGAGCGATAACAAATATGTCGGCGTCGCGGTGGCCAGCGCTTCGGATTGGGAGATTTTCTGCCGCCAGGTGATCGAGCGTCCGGATCTGTTGGACGATGCGAAATTCAAAACCAACGAAGCGCGGCGCAACAACCGGGGTGAGCTGGAAGCGCTGATCGACAAATCATTCCTCGAACATCCATCCGCGGAATGGAAGCGGCGTCTGGAACAAGCACGGCTTCCCTATGGCAGCGTGAACAATGTGGCCGAAGTCCTAGCCCATCCCCAGCTTCTCGCGCGGAACATGATCCAGGAAATCGACTCGCCGGTAGGACCTGTGCCGGTTCTCGCCTCGCCGCTGCGCCTAAGCGACAGCCCTCAGCGTCTCGATTCGCTACCCGCGCTTGGCGAAGACACGGATTCGGTCCTGCGCGACCTCGGCTATTCCGACACGGAAATCGCCGCCTTCCGCCGCGACGGCGTAATTTGATCTCCGGTCATTTAATGCCGGTGATACGAACCCCCGAATGATGCGTCTTGTAGTGACGGTTGAGCGAGATCAGCAACGCCGTCATGCTCTCCACGATGCGGGACATTTCCAGCGGCCCCGCATCGAGCGGCCGCAAGCCGGGAATCAGTTTCACCAAACCCGAGACCCGTTCCTTCGCCGCGCCGTCATCGCCGGAGATCAGGATGTCGCAATCAAGGGTCATGGAAAGATCGTTCAGCATCTCGGCGGAAACATTGTGGAACGCAGACACCACGGAAACGCCGGGCACGAGACCTTGCGCCTGTTGCGCGGCGGAACCCTCCCAAACACCGAGCATGCGTGTGGGCCGCCCGCCGATGGTCGCGGCCAGAGGGACGCTCGCGTCCACCAGGATGGCATTTTTCAGCGCCGGCTTGATGCTCTTGAGGATGCCAGCCTGAGCGGAGAACGGAACCGCCAGCACCACGATATTCGCCTGTCCGGCTGCCGTTGGATTGTCGAAACCCACAATGTTTGCCTGAGGCACAGCTGCCTTCACGCGGGCCGCCGCGTCTTGCGCTTTGGCCGCATCGCGCGAGCCGATCACCACATCGGCGCCCGCTTGCGCCCAGCGCAACGCCAAGCCGAACCCCAGCTCCCCCGCGCCGCCGATGATGGCGATTTTTTCCGTTGCCATGGCTTGCACCCATCAAGGATAGACGGAAGGCTTGTGTCATGATGGCGCTTCCCGGGCAACAATGTCCGCTCGTCTGAACGCTTGAAAGCACGTCCGTGACCCGAACGCCTATTCAGATATCTCCGCTCCCCGGCCTGCCGGAAATCCGCCCCGGCGACGATCTGGCGCGTCTCATCCTGGGTGCGGTGAGGATGCAGAAATTCCGCGTCGAGGCCGGCGACGTGTTCGTCGTCGCCCAGAAGATCGTCTCCAAGGCCGAAGGGCGCATTGTTATCCTCGAAGCTGTCGTTCCGTCGACGCGCGCTGTGAAATGGGCGCAAGAATGGGGCAAGGACTCGCGCGTCATCGAGCTTGTCCTTCGCGAGGCGAAACGCATCATCCGCATGGAGCGGGGCGTCATCATTGCAGAAACGAGCCATGGCTTCGTCTGCGCCAATACCGGCATCGATCTCTCTAACGCGGCGGATGGAACCGCGATTCTGCTTCCAGAAGACCCCGATGCATCCGCCCGCGCGCTGAAAACCCGACTCGGCGAAAGTTTGGGCGTCGACATTGGCGTCATCATCTCCGACACGTTCGGCCGTCCCTGGCGCGAAGGCCTGGTCAATGTTGCGCTCGGCGTTGCCGGGGTTGCGGCCCTTATCGACTATCGCGGTGAGCGTGACGCCAACGGGAAATTGCTGCAGGCGACGATCATCGCGCTTGCCGATGAATTGGCCTCCGCTGCCGAGCTTGTGATGGGCAAGGCCGGCCGCGTGCCCGTCGCGATCATCCGGGGGGTAGCGCGTGCGAGCAACGGCAGTGGCCGCGACCTCATCCGCCCCGAAGAGAAGGATTTGTTCCGGTAGACGATTGTCATCAACGCTCCCCCAATTTGTCATCCCCGGCGAGCACGCCTTCGCGTGCGAGGGAAGGGGATCTATTCGTGAGACAGATAGATTCCCTTCCCCTCGCGACGTTCCGCTGCTCGGCCGGGAATGACAATTAATTGTTGAAAACGTGGGCGTGCAACCATTCCGCCAAAGCGGAATCGGGGGGAACCAATCCGGCCAAGGCGCGCAAATCGTCGATCTCGTCAATGTCCAGCTCGATTCGCGGATTGCGCAAGATGAGCAGGCGCGCATCGCATCGCTTTGCTTCATCGAGGTGAAGCGCGAAACTGTCAGGTCCAAAATGCGACGGAAACAGGGTCGGCGGCGAACGCAGCAGCGCATTGGTGCCCGTCCCATCGCGAGACGGGACAATGACGACCGACGGCGCGTTCTCCACCTCGACGAACAGCGCTTCGATTTCGCCCGGTGTCACCAACGGAATATCGATGGGAAGGCGAAGCAGCACGTCGACGCCTTGCTCGGCGCATTGACGTGATGCCGCATCGACCGAATGGCTTTCGGAAATCTGCGCCGTTTCGACAATGGTTTCCCACCCCCTTTCCCGCGCCCATGCCAGAGCGCGCGGCTCTTGACTGACCACGAACACGCGGTCGATCCCTCTCGCCTCTGCGACGATGTGGAAAAAATCCTCACACAAAGACGCCGCCAGCGCCGCGCGGTCTGCCGCGGAATAATACGGCGCAAGCCTTTGTTTGGATTGCGCGAAACTCTTCACCGGTATCAGGACCGCCTTCACGCCCGTTCGCTTTCGAACAATCGCAGGACAACCCGCGCGAGCTGCTCCTTGTCTTGAAGCGTCCGCATGACCGTCGGACAAACGACCGGTTTTATGTCCAGCGCTTTCAGTGCCGGACCCTGGTTCACATCCTGATTGTCGATGACCATCGCCGAACAGAAATCCGCATAGAGCCGCGCCACGCCTGCGGCCGACACGTCATAGCCGAGTTGCGCCATCATCCTGTCGGATGGACCCTTCAACGATTTTCCTCCGACCAAGGGGCAAACCGCCACGACCCGTTCGCGCCGCTTGCAAAGGGCCGCGCGCACACCCGGCACGGCCAGGA
>JAXDMY010000059.1:0-9527 GCA_034665805.1 Alphaproteobacteria bacterium | reverse complement strand
TCAGTACCGGTAATGGTCCGGCTTGAACGGTCCGTCCTTGGCCACGCCGATATAGGTCGACTGCTTGTCGTTCATCCTCGTCAGCTTGGCGCCGATCTTACCCAGATGCAGCCGCGCCACCTTCTCGTCCAGATGCTTGGGCAGGGTGTAGACCTGCTTCTGATATTTGCCCGGATTGCAGAAGATCTCCATCTGCGCCAGCGTCTGATTGGTGAAGGACGCGCTCATCACGAAGCTCGGATGGCCCATGGCGTTGCCCAAATTCACCAGCCGACCTTCCGATAACAGCAAGATCCGCTTGCCGTCGGGGAATTCGATCTCGTCCACTTGCGGCTTCACATTGTGCCATTTGAGATTGCGCAGGGCGCCGATCTGAATCTCCGAATCGAAATGGCCGATATTGGCGACGATGGCGCGGTCCTTCATGCGGCGCATATGCTCGATGGTGATGACGTCGACATTGCCCGTGGCGGTCACGAAGATGTCGGCGCGCGGCGCGGCCTCATCCATGGTGACGACTTCATAACCCTCCATCGCCGCCTGCAGCGCGCAGATGGGATCGATCTCGGAAATCATCACGCGGCAGCCGGCATTGCGTAAGGATGCCGCCGAGCCTTTGCCGACATCGCCGAAGCCCGCCACCATGGCGACCTTCCCCGCCATCATCACATCGGTGCCGCGGCGGATGCCGTCGACCAGGCTCTCGCGGCAGCCATAGAGATTGTCGAATTTCGACTTGGTGACGGAATCGTTCACATTGATGGCGGGGAAGAGCAGGCTGCCGTCCTTGTGCATCTGATAGAGCCGGTGGACGCCCGTGGTGGTCTCTTCGGTGACGCCGCGGATGTTCTTGGCGAGCTCGGCGAACCAGCCGGGCTTTTCCTCCAGGGAACGCGAGATGAGGGCGAACAGAACCTCTTCCTCTTCGTTCGCGGCATGGCGCAGGAAGCCCTTGTCTCCCCTTTCGGCTTTCAGGCCCAGATGCACGAACAAGGTCGCATCGCCGCCATCGTCCAGAATCATGTTCGGCGTGCCGCCGTCGCCCCATTCGAAGATGCGCCGCGAATAATCCCAATATTCCTTCAGCGTCTCGCCCTTATAGGCGAAGACCGGCGTGCCGCCCGCGGCGATCGCGGCGGCGGCGTGATCCTGGGTCGAGTAGATGTTGCAGGAGCACCAACGCACATCCGCGCCAAGCGCCGTCAAGGTCTCGATCAGGACCGCGGTTTGGATGGTCATATGCAGCGAGCCGGCGATGCGCGCTCCCCGCAGCGGCTGCTCCGGACCGAACTCCTCGCGCGTCGCCATCAGGCCGGGCATCTCGGTCTCGGCGATGGCGATTTCCTTGCGGCCCCATTCGGCCAGCGCAATGTCTTTGACGGCGTAATCGCTTGGGTTCGGCTTGGGCATGGAGATGCGCTCTTCAAGATTTCGGCGGGGCCGCTATAGCAGCCGGGTTTGCGTCGGGCAAGGAGGATATAAAGAAATCTGCATATCTTTATCTGATGGGCGGAGGGGTTCGCCAGCCCGTAATCAAGCCCCCGCGGCCGAAGACCGCGATCAGGCTCCCGCGCCGCAGAGCTTGGCGGTTCTGCCGTTCTCGGCCACGCGCTCGACTTCGTAGCCTTCGCCGCAGAGCAGCGACAACAGCCCCTTCTCGCCGCCGATATGAGCGGCGCCGACGGTCATCATCGCTGTGCCGTCCGGCCGCGCGAGTGCCTCTTTCAGAGGGCCGAGCCAATCGCGGTTGCGGCGGTCGACGAGGAACTCTTTCGCCACGGGACGGTCTTTGAAATAGCTCTCGAGCAGCGTGGCAAAACGCGTCGCGTCCCCACTCGACCAGGTTTCGAACAGCTCCCTTTCTTGCGTGCGCGATTGCGGTAGCGAAATGAGGAGATTCTTCAGCGCTTTGATATGCCCAACGTCGTCACCGGCGGTGAGCAGCTCCATCTGTTCGCGGATGCTTTCGAGGAAGACGGATTTTTTCCCGTGATCGCGCGCATAGGCCATGAGTTGGTCGTCGGCGCCCTTCAGCGTCACCAGATCGTCTCGGTGCAGATAGGCAAGTCCGACCATCACGGCGGCGAGCCAAGGGCGGTAGTGCTCAAAAAATTCGGGCCTCAGACCCGCTCGCCGCAGCACCGCCGAATAGACCTGGAATTCATTGGCGGTGAGATAGCCCCGCAAGCTTTGGTGGGGCGGCAGAAGCCCATGCTCGACGATGAAGGCCTTCTGGTCCTTTAGAGCGGCCTCATCGACCGGCACCTCGAAAATGAACAGATCGGACGCGCTCATGGCGTTTTCGATTTCCGGGGTGGTCCAATGGTACCCGGACGGCAGGATGTGGAGCGAGCCGAAGAGATAGACCGTGCTGGTCCCGCTGTGGACGCGCCATAGCGCCGGCGTGACGCGCGAGGCTGGAGCACTTTGGGCAATGGATATCGTCGGCAAAGCGAGCAATAGCGCCACGCCGAGAACACGCCGGATGTGAAGCCCAAAACGCCCCATTTTCCCGATCCAAGAGGAGTCGGAACCGAAGGAAAACTAGCATGGAACGGGTGAAAAGCGAGTCAGGCATCCTCGTGAAATTTGGCGGCGATGAGCGCGACAAGGGCCGCAACCGCTTCGGATGCGTCCGGACCCTGGGCGGCGAGCTCGATCGAGGTGCCGAGCGAGGCCGCCAGCATCATCAATCCCATGATGGAGCGCCCCGAAACGCTGGCGTCCCCCTTGGTCACGGTGACCTCGGACTGGAACCGGGCCGCGGTTTCCACGAATTTGGCGGACGCCCTCGCATGGAGGCCCCGCTTGTTCACGATGGTGGCGGTGGCGCGGGCGGGTCCTTGGCCGTTCATGATTTTCCGGTTGGGCCCCCGGTAAGCTCGGCGGAGCCGGCGCGCATATATTTGCGGCCCGACTCGATGGCCTCGCATACCGCCTTCTCCAAAGGCAGGGTAATCCGTACACTGATGAGCTTGATGAGGCTGGGCAGGTTGGCCCCCGCCAGCACCTCGATCTTGCCCTTCTTCAGATGGGTGAGCGCAAGGTTGCAGGGCGTCCCGCCGAACATATCGGTGACGAGCACGACGCCTTTGCCGAGATCCACGGCCTTGATGGCCGCGGCGATCTCATTGCGCCGCTCTTCGATATCGTCATTGGGGCCGATGCAAACTGTCTTCACATGCGTTTGCGGCCCCACGATATGCTGGACCGCCGACAACAGTTCGACGGCCAAGCGGCCATGCGTGACAATGACGATACCGATCATGTTCCTTGTGGGTTTGGAATGGCGCGCAAGATAACAGCGTTCCGTTCAGAAAAAAGGGCCGGAAGGCGGCGAATCCAAGCCTGCGACAAATGCGCCGCGGGAAAGGGCCGCGGCGGCTGCGGCGATTTTCGCCGGCGTGGCGGCCTCAAATGGCGACAGATGCAACAGGGGCGGGCCTTCCAACGCCTCCAGAGGGCCGGAAAGGGCATAACGCAACGATTCGGGAAGCCTCGGGATTTCGGCACGCGCGTTAAGCATGACCGCAAGAATTACCGGGGCGGGTCCAGCGGCGTTGAGTGCAACGATACCAACGCCGCGAATCTCAATCCGTCCGTGTAAGGACGAAACGCTTTCCGCAAAGAGCTTATCTCCTTCGGCGAATAAGGCGGTCTGATCGTCGCAGAGAAGGCTCGCGCCCATCGCGATCAGGCGCAGCGCAACGTCCGATTTCCCCGCGCCGGCCTCGCCCAGGAGCAAGACGGCCCCGTCCACGGCGCCGCCGAACGGCGCGGATGCCGCACCCAGAACCACGGATGTCGCGTGTACAGCCACGCGTGGGGAGGACGTCATCCTGAAGCCTCATCCTTCGACAAGCTCAGGATGAGGATTGAGTTTTCCTTCGGCAAGCTCAGGATGAGGACCTCATGGTGAGCTTGTCGAACCATGAGCATCTACATCCCGCTTCGCGCCAGGGGCAATTCGATAATGAAGCGCGCGCCGCTGCGTTTTCCTTCGGCGTCGTGTTTGTTCTCAGCCCAGATGCGCCCACCGTGACTGGCGATGATCTGCCGCGCGATGGCCAGGCCCAGGCCCGAATTCTTGCCGAAGCCGTGTTCGGAGGGGCGCTCTGTATAGAAACGCTGGAACACGCGCTCCAAATCGTCTTCCGCGATTCCCGGGCCGTCATCCTCCACGGCCGCGCGAACAAATCCGCCCGCGACATGCGCCGATACGCGAACAGCGCCGCCATCGGGACTGAAAGAGATGGCGTTGTCGATCAGATTCCGGAACACCTGGCCAAGCCGCTCGCCCATGCCCTGTACAATCGCCGATTTCGCCGAGTCTTCGATGAAGACAATGCGAATGCCGCGCGGCACGTCCATCCCGCTATAGACGTCGACAATGGTGTCCAGCAGCTTGGAAATGTCCACGGGCTCCGAGTGGCCGCGCGAGAGCTCGGCATCGAGCCGGGAAGCCGCCGAGATGTCGGTGATCAGGCGGTCGATGCGCTTGACGTCGTTGCGCACGACCTCAGCCAGATGCTTGCGGTTTGCGGCATCGCTGGTCCGCTCCAGCATCTCCACCGCGCTTCTCAGCGAGGTGAGCGGGTTCTTCAGCTCATGCGCCACGTCGGCGGCAAAGCTTTCAATGGCATCGATGCGGTCGTATAGCGCGCGCGTCATCGCGGAGAGCGAATCGGCAAGCTCGCCGATCTCGTCGTCGCGCTCGTCCAATGTGGGAATGGCGTCGCGGCCCGCGCGTCCCCGCCGCACGCGCTCCGCGGCCGCGGCGAGTCTCAGAATCGGCGCGGCAATGAAGCCGGCGAGATACACGGCCGAGAAAAGCAGCGCGACGAAGGCGACAAGAAACACCTCGACCAGCGCGGTGCGCTCGGCCTTCAGGATGTCGTCGATGTCCCCCGATTCAGTGGTCAGCATCAGCACGCCGTAGAGCGTGGCGAAACGCCTGATCGGCACGGCGACGCTGAGCACCAGCCTGTCCTGCTCGCTCACGCGCACGCTGCTGGCGGGCTCGCCCATCAGCGCCTGATTGACTTCGCTATAGACCCGCCCGTTCTGGCCGGCCTCGAAATAGGGCTCGATATGGGCAAGCGGCCGCACGCCCATCAGGCCGTCGTAAAGGCGTTGGACGGCCGCGACGGAACGATTGAAAAACGCCGTGATCGAATTTGTCGGCTCGGGCGGCGGCAATTGCTCCGTCGTCACCAGATTGCGCGCGAGCAGATTGCGCGTGTCGATCTGCAGCCGGCCGACGGTCGAGTAGATGCGCGCGCGCAAATGCGTGGGCGAAATGAGTTGTCGCAGCAACGGCTCGGCCTGCATCGGTTCGATCGCGCGGCGCTCCGGATCGGTGGTGTATTCGGCGAGCGCGCCCGCGACGATGAGCGCCTGGTCTCGAATCCCGGCAATGCGTTCCTCGACGAGTCCGATGCGGTTGGACTGCACCCACAACACGCCGCCAAGAAGGATCAGAAGCGCGATCGCGTTGAACGCCAAGATTCGCCGCGTCAGCGCCGAGAAACGCCGGCGCGGCCGATACGGCAAATCCGCGCTCATCGGACGGGGCGCCGATTGTTGTGCGCGCGACTGGAATTGCGGCCTTTCGTTCAGAAGAACACCCTCATTTCGAAGCGTAGAATCTGCCCCTCAGCTCTCCTTGTAGCGATAGCCCACCCCGTAAAGCGTCTCGATGGAATCGAACTCGTCGTCGATCGCCTTGAATTTCTTGCGCAAGCGCTTGATGTGCGAGTCGATGGTGCGATCATCGACATAGACCTGGTCGTCATAAGCCGAGTCCATGAGATTATCCCGGCTCTTCACGAAGCCGGGCCGCTGGGCCAGCGATTGCAGGATCAGGAACTCCGTCACCGTGAGACGAACCGGTTTGCCGTCCCACACGCATTCGTGGCGCATTGGATCAAGCGTGAGTTTCCCCCTTGTCAGGGTTTGTTTCGCTTCCGCGGGCGTCGGCTGGGCGCCCTTGCGCCCCTCGGCCCGGCGAAGCACCGCTTTGACGCGCTCCAGCAGCAGGCGCTGCGAAAACGGCTTGCGGATGTAGTCGTCCGCGCCCGCGTTCAGTCCCATCAACTCGTCGATCTCTTCGTCCTTCGAGGTCAACAAGATCACCGGGAGTTCGTGGCTCTGACGCAATCGCCGCAGCAGCTCCATGCCGTCCATGCGCGGCATTTTGATGTCCAATATCGCCATGTCGGGCGGATTGGCCGAGAGCGCCGTCAGCGCCGATGCGCCGTCGGTATAGCTGCGCACATGATAGCCTTCCTGCTCCAACAGCATGGTCACGGAAGCGAGGATATTCTTATCGTCGTCGACGAGAGCGATGGTCGCCATGGAGCGGCCCCTGAGTTGCTGCCCCCTAATATAGGGCAGGGGAGGCTTTGTTGTGGTGAATTTGAGGCAGGTCCCGGGCTGGCAAAGATGGCGACGTTCAATGCGCCGGCTCGATACCGGCCTCTTTCCAGCGGGCGGACGCTTCGGCGCGGGCGAGAAAACGGATGAAATCCGTCGCTTCCTTGGGATTGATGCTTTTGGTGGCCACGCCCGCGCTATAGGCGGTGTAGACCTGCAAAGGTTCCGGCAGCATGCCGGCCAGCTTGACGCCCTTGACCGGCACGATTTCGCTGACGTTCTGGATGGCGAGTTCGACCTCGCCGGACGCCACAAGGTCGGCGGAATAGCCCGATTGGGTCAGCTTGGTCTTTTTCGCGACTTCCTCTGCGATGCCCAAATCCTGCAGGATTTTCGCGGTTGCGATGCCGGACGAAGCGCCGGCGCCCGGATCCATATAGGTCAGGGACTTCGCCCTTAACATGGCTTGCTTGAACTTCTCGGGGGTCGAGAGGTCCGGCGCCGGCGCGCCGTCTTTGACTCCGACGCCAATGCCGATGCGCCCCAACGCGGCGCCGCTCCGCGCCCGGATATCGCCGGATTTTTCGAGCTGCTCCAGGGCCGGGGCCGAAACCACGATGACGTCGGCGGGAGCGCCGCTTTTCAGCTTCTCCTGGATCTGGCCAACGGTGCCGGTGGTGAAATTGACTTTGTTGCCCGTCGCGTTGCGGAAATCCTCGGCAAGGGCTTTCTCCGCCTCCTGCACGGCACCGGCGGAAAGCACATTGATCTCGACGGCAAGGGCGCCGCCGGCGGCAAGCGCCGAGGCCGCCAGCAAACCGGCGGATAGCAAAGTCTTGCGCAACCGCATCAAGCGAATTGCACTTTCAGGATTTCATAGGAGCGTGCGCCGCCCGGGGCCGCAACCTCGACGGTATCGCCGGCCGTCTTGCCGATGAGCGCGCGGGCGATCGGCGAGGAGATCGAAATCCTGCCCCGCTTGGCGTCCGCCTCGAGGTCGCCGACGATCTGATATTTCACCTTGGTGTCGGTATCCTCATCGGCGAGCGTCACCGTCGCACCGAACTTCACCGTCTTGCCGGAGAGTTTCGAGACGTCGATGATATCGGCGCGGCTGACCTTGTCCTCAAGGTCCATCAAGCGCCCCTCGATAAAGGCTTGGCGCTCCTTGGCCGCATGGTATTCCGCGTTTTCCGAAAGGTCGCCATGGGCGCGCGCTTCGGTGATCATTTTGATGACGGCGGGGCGCTCCACCAGCTTCAGATGCTGGATCTCGTCCTCCAGGGCCTTATAGCCCGCGGCCGTCATCGGAATACGTTCCATCCCTTTTCACCTCGATTCGACAGAACTACTTAGCTCCGGGCGGCCCGTTCGCGAGCGGACATACCAGAACGCTTGAACACAACGCTTGAGATTTGGTCACCGTTTCCGGCGGCTCTAAGGCTCAAGACCATTTTTTAAGCATATGACTGCAAAGGAGCGACTTCAAGGGAGCCGGATTTGAGCGAATGGATGGCCTGGGTCACGGCCGCGGCCCCCGCCATGGTGGTGCAATACGGTATTTTCATGTGCAAGGCGGTCTTGCGGATGGAGGCGGAATCCGACAAGGCCTGAGCGCCGTCCGTGGTGTTGAAGACGAGCGAAATCTCGCCGTTTTTCATTTCGTCCACGATGTGCGGGCGCCCTTCCATGACCTTGTTGATGACCCTGACGGGCAAGCCCGCCGCCTGGAGATATTTGGCCGTTCCCCGCGTCGCCACGATGTCGAAACCCATGGCGATCAGTTCGGCGGCCGGTTTGGGGGCATCGCCCTTGTCTGAGTCCCTGACGGAGATGAAGACGGTTCCCGAAAGGGGAAGCTTGGTGCCCCCGCCGATCTGGCTCTTGGCGAAGGCGCGGCCGAAATCGGTGTCGAGCCCCATGACCTCGCCGGTGGAACGCATCTCCGGGCCAAGGATCGTGTCCACGCCGGGGAAGCGCGCGAATGGAAGCACCGCTTCCTTGACGGCAATATGCGTTTTCTTCGAGCGCGCCAGCGGCAGAGTGGATAGGCGTTCGCCGGCCATCACGCGCGCGGCAAGGCCCGCGACCGGAAGGCCGATGGCCTTGGCAACGAAGGGAACCGTGCGCGAGGCCCGCGGGTTCACTTCCAGGACGAAGATCTCGCCGTTCTGAATGGCGTATTGCACATTCATCAGGCCACAGACGCCCAGCGCCCTGGCCAGCGCCACGGTCTGACGCTCGAGTTCGGCAATGAGCTCAGCGCTGATGGAGTGAGGGGGCAGGGCGCAGGCGGAGTCGCCGGAATGGATGCCGGCTTCCTCGATATGTTCCATGATTCCGGCGATAAAGACTTCGCCCGAGTCGTCGGCGATGGCGTCGACGTCGATTTCCGTCGCATGCTGCAGGAAACGGTCGATCAAGACCGGATTGTCGCCCGAAATGCGGAACAGCTCGCCCGATTTGAGCGCGTTCTTCAGCGCCGGCTCGTCGGCCACGATGATCATGCCGCGCCCGCCCAGCACATAGGATGGGCGCAGTATCGTGGGATAACCGATTTCGCGCGCGACCTTCACCGCCGTGTCGATATCCCGCGCGGTGCCGTTTTCGGGTTGCCTCAAACCGAGTTTGTGCAGCAGCTCCAGGAAGCGTTGGCGGTCTTCGGCAAGATCGATGGCATCGGCCGAGGTGCCCAGGATGGGGATTCCCGCGCGGCCCAGGGCTCCGGCAAGCTTCAGCGGCGTCTGACCGCCGAACTGCACGATGACGCCCGCGAGCGTGCCTTTGCTTTGCTCGAGCCGGATGATCTCCAGCACGTCTTCGGCGGTGAGAGGCTCGAAATAGAGCCGGTCGGAGGTGTCGTAATCGGTCGAGACCGTCTCAGGATTGCAATTGATCATGATGGTCTCGAAGCCACGCTCGGAAAGCGCAAAGCAGGCGTGGCAACAGCAATAGTCGAACTCGATGCCCTGGCCGATGCGGTTGGGGCCGCCGCCCAGGATGATGACTTTGCGTTTCTCGGTCGGTCGCGCTTCGCATTCGACCTCGCCGCCCACGGGCGATTCATAGGTCGAATACATGTAGGAGGTGAGGGCGGCAAATTCGGCCGCACAGGTGTCGATGCGTTTGTAGACGGGATGCACGCGAAGCTT
>JAXDMY010000058.1:0-2560 GCA_034665805.1 Alphaproteobacteria bacterium | reverse complement strand
CCTGCTCCAGGCTCTTGGCCTGGGTCTGCGGCAGATCGAGCGGCACGCCGACCGTCAGCAGCGGCGCCGACACCATGAAGATGATCAGCAACACCAGCATTACGTCCACCATCGGCGTGACGTTGATCTCCGCCATCACCGCGCGACGCCGGCCGCGGCGTCCGCCGCCCGGCGAGCCTGCCATGTTCATCGCCATGATATGGTTCTCATGATGCGCTTCATAGCATACTGCGCCTCACGCCCGTTCGTCGATCTGGCGCGACAGGATAGCGGAAAATTCGTCGGCGAACCCTTCCAGCCGCTGGGCCTGCCGATTCACCTCGGAGGTGAACTTATTGTAGAAGATAGTCGCCGGAATGGCAGCGATAAGGCCGATTGCGGTTGCAAACAGCGCCTCCGCGATGCCCGGGGCCACCACGGCGAGCGAGGTATTCTTCGAGGCCGCGATCGACTGGAAGCTCGACATGATGCCCCAGACGGTCCCGAACAGGCCGACGAACGGGCCCGCCGAACCGACCGTCGCCAGCACCAGCAGGCGGCGTTCCAGCCGCTCGATTTCCCGGGCGATGGAGACGTTCATGACCTTTTCGATCCGCATCTGAAGCCCGGCGAAGGAGCGCGCCTGGCTTTCGAACGACCGTTTCCATTCGCGCATCGCAGCGACGAAGCAGGCCGCCATCGATTGCGTCGGCTTGGCCGACAGCGAGCGATAGAGTTCCTCGATCGACTGCCCCGACCAGAACGCCTGTTCGAAGCGATCCTTGGCGCGTTTGGTGCGGGCATTCAGGAAGGTCTTGTCGATCGCGATCGCCCACACCCAGACCGAGCAGCCCAGCAGCCCCAGCATGACCGCTTTCACGATCCAGTGAGCCTGAAAGAAAAGCGCGATCAGCGATACGTCGGTGGATGCCAGCGGCAAGGCTGTCTGAGCCACGTCGGCCGGATTCATAAGCGGTATCCTCTCAACGCAAGCGTCCCAAATCCTCCGGGAGCAGATGGCTGCCGGTTCCACAGCCGCGCGCCAGACGCAGCGGTAAGCGCCAACGCTGGCGCCTTGTTGTGTCGCATGGGAGGCCCGCCGAAGCCGAGGCCTGCATCCGCCGCCAACATGTCAAAACAAGGGCTATCCGCGCGACTTTACGCCCCTTACCAGACGCTAAACATGGTTAATGCGAGGTTACCAAAGAAGAATTTGGTGCGGCAAAGCGCGGCAGCTAGCCGGGAGACGGATTGTGGCGGCGCCTTTTTACGTTTGACGTACATCGTCAATCTAAATAGATTGGCTGCTCTATGATCCTCAGCTTTAGGGACAAACGCACCGAGCTATTCGCCCAAGGGCGAATTCGTGCGGGCGTTCCAGGGCTTTGATCGGCAGGGCTGGAAACGATTGGAAATACTCGACGCAGCCATCACCCTCGCCGATCTTGCGGGTCTTCCAAGCAACCGCCTTGAAGCCCTGAGCGGCGACAGGGCTGGGCAACATCCGATCCGCATCAATCAACAATGGCGGATATGTTTCGAGTGGTCCGGGTCGGCAAGCGGTCCGTCAAACGTAGAGATCGCGGATTATCATTGAGCGGAAACAGAGCAATGGCGCGCCCCGCAATTCATCCCGGCGAGATTCTCGCCGACGAGCTAAGCGAACTCAAGATCACGCCGACCGAGCTGTCGCGGCAGATTTCGGTGCCGCCGAACCGCATTTCACAAATCATTCAGGGCAAGCGCGCCATCACTGGCGATACGGCTCTTCGTCTGGGACACTGGTTTCAGACCAGCGCGCAATTCTGGCTCAATTTACAATCGGCCTATGATCTGCGCGTTGCAAATGAAGAGATCGGGCGTGAGGTGGCCGCACTTCCGACCAGACTTACGATCCGCCGCGCCGGCGCGTAAGCAAAACCGCCCGTCTGCTTTCGCAGACGGGCGGTTGTGTTGCCATCAGGCTGGATGGCGCATTACGCCCGAGGCCGAGCCGCCATATTTCCGAGACCTACGCTTGAGGCTGGCCGTCCGAGGGCGGCGGCGTCGGGCGGGTCCGATGCTGCGCCATGAACTGGTCGAACTCTTCCTTGTCCTTGGCGTGACGCAGGCGATCGAGGAAGTCCCGGAACTCGGTCTGCTCTTCCTCGAGGCGCCGCAGGGTTTCCATGCGGTATTCGTCGAAGGCGCGGTTGCCGCTCGTGGGCGGACCGAAACCGCCGAAGCCGAAGCCGCGGCGCTCCATGCGGCCGCGCATCCGCTCCATTTTGTGCTGCATCCGCTCCATCTTATTGGCAAAGCGGTCTTGATGACTCCAGCAACCCATTTTTCTGCTCCCGAGTGTGAAAAAGAGAAGGGCGAGGCCGATCGGCCACCAGATGATGAAACCCAGCACGGTCACGGCGATCCAGCCGGGGTGCCAAGGCGATTCAAGCATATGTGGGCGGTAGTTCTCTTCGGCGGGGCCGCGCCATCGATTGACATCTGCGGTGTAGGCCATTTCCCTCTCCATGACGGCATCACGCCGCTGTGAATGTAAATAACATTTACATACCTAAACCATCCCGGGTTTTTGTCAAGC
>JAXDMY010000057.1:0-16471 GCA_034665805.1 Alphaproteobacteria bacterium | reverse complement strand
CGGAATAGGTGTTGATCAGACTCGACGGCACGCCCGCGCGCTCGAACTCCGCCAGCCATTCCGCCGCGTCCCGTGTCATGAATGTGCGTTCCAGGATTTCGGCGAGCGCGGTCTGGTTCTGCGCGCGATTGCCCACACTGAGAAACCGCGGGTCCTGGACGAGCTCGCGTTTGCCCACGATGTCGCAGACGGCAGCCCATAATTTGTCGTTGCCCGCAGCGATGACAAAGAAGCGATCCCTCGCCCGAAACGCCTGATAGGGCGCATTGCGCGGATGCGCGGAACCGAGCGGCTTGGGATCTTTGCCGGTGCCGAAATATTCGCTCGTCTGCAGCGCCGCTATGGCGAGGGTCGTCCCCAGCATGGGGACGTCGATATGCACCCCGCTGCCGCCCGCGCGGACGCGAGCCAAGGCGGCGGCGATAGCAAACGCGCCATAGAGCCCCGCCGTGAAATCGGCAACCGGAACCCCGCATTTCACCGGCGGTCGGCCGGCTTCGCCGGTGATGCTCATCACGCCGGATGCCGCCTGCATAGTGACATCGAAGCCGCCCTGGCCGGCCCGCGGACCGCTTTGCCCATAGGCGGAGATCGAGCAATAGATCAGCAAAGGATTTACCGGGTGGATGTGCGGCCAGCCGAGCCCCAGACGGTCCATAGCCCCCGGCCGGTTGTTCTCGATCACCACATCGCTTTTACACATGACGCGCCAGGCGATTTCGCGGTCGCGAGGCTGTTTGAGGTCAAGGGCGATCGAGCGCTTGCCGCGATTCAGCGAGGCAAAATTTTCGCTGAAGCCGTCGGTGTGCGGCGGCCATTGCCGCAGCATGTCGCCGTCCTTCGGCTCGATCTTGATGATGTCGGCCCCCATATCGGCCAGCAGCATTCCGCAAAACGGGCCGGCGGCGACATTGCAGAATTCGGCCACGAGGATGCCGGAAAGCGGCAGCTCGCCGGGCCCAGACTCGATGCTCATTGACCTTGCCCCATCGCGAAAGTGCCCTCTCCTATCATGCGCAAACCCCCACCACATCGGGCAAATTGACTAAGCTCCGAGCATGCCTGTAGCCTCCAATGCGGGCCGGCGCGGGGGCGCAAAGACCTGAAAAAACAGGCGTCCGGAGCCGCCGGAGCAGAGGAACAAGGAGAAGCGTCACATGACCATTTACGGGGTTGCCCTGTTGGCAATCTGCGCGCTTCTCGGCGCCCTGCTCGGCGATGTGCTGGGGGTGGGCCTGGGGGTCAAGACCAATGTCGGGGGCGTCGGCATCGCCATGATGCTGCTGATGGCCGCTCGCGTCTGGCTGATGCGCAAAGGCGCGCTGACCCATGGGCTGAAGCTCGGCATCGAATTCTGGGCCGCGCTCTACATTCCCATCGTCGTCGCCATGGCGGCGACCCAGAACGTGGTCGCCGCCGTCAGCGGCGGCCCTGTGGTGCTGATCGCGGGCGCAGGCGGGGTGGCTATCTGCCTCGCGGCGTTGGCCTTGCTCATCCGTTTCAGCCGGCCGCGTCACGCGCGTCACAATCGCGCGCAAGAGGCGCATGCCGCCCGCGTCATTTCCGGCGCGGCCGAGTAGGAGGACGCGATGAACGAGATCATTCCGCGCCTCTTCAATGAACATGGCCTGGTGGCTTCCTTCGCGCTGGTCGGCATCGTGATGTGGGTTTCCTACCAGATTTCCAAACATCTGACCTTCGGGCGCATCCATGGCTCGGCGATTGCCATCGTGCTGGGCCTCATCCTTGCCTATCTCGGTGGCGTCACGACCGGGGGCAAGACGGGCATTGCAGACATACCGATCTTTGCCGGCATGGGCTTGTTGGGCGGCGCCATGCTGCGCGATTTCGCCATTGTCGCCACCGCCTTCGAAGTCGACGTCGCGGAGGCAAAGAAAGCCGGGCTCCTCGGCGCCGTCGCCTTGGCCCTTGGCACGGTGCTGCCTTTCATCTTTGGCGCGGGCGTGGCGCTGGCCTTCGGCTATACGGATTCGGTCTCGATGACGACGATCGGCGCCGGCGCGATCACTTATATTGTCGGGCCTGTTACCGGTTCCGCCTTGGGGGCCAGTTCGCCCGTGATGGCGCTTTCGATCGCGACCGGCGTTTTCAAGGCCGTGCTGGTGATGACCGGAACGCCGTTTGTCGCGCGCTCCATCGGTCTCAACGATGCCCGCTCGGCGATGGCGTTTGGCGGTCTCATGGGGACGGTGAGCGGCGTGACCGGAGGCCTTGCGGCAACCGACCCCAAGCTCGTGCCATATGGCGCCCTGACGGCGACCTTCCACTCGGGCCTAGGCTGTCTGGTGGCGCCGTCGCTGCTCTATTTCGCGGTCCGCGCCATCATGGGTGCCTGACTTTCCGCGCGCGCGGAGGCGGTGCGGCGAGAAGGAGCGACGCCCATTTAAGCTCGTCGATATGGGCACAAATGATCGCGATCGCCGCGGTCAAGGGCACTGCGAGAAAGAGCCCGGCAATACCCCAAACCAGACCCCAGAACGTCAGGGCCAATATGATGGCGAACGGGCTCAGATTCAGCGACTGACCGAGTATGAGCGTCGCGGCGATGTTCATCAGGACGAAATGGATCGTGCCGAGCACCACAATGATGATGAGAGGGGTTGCAAGCGTCCCGAACTGGACCAGAGCCATCAGCGCCGGGATCACGACGGCTGCGGCGCCGATGGTCGGAATGTAGGTCAGGATGAAGATCAGCAGCGACCAGAATGCGGCATATTGAACGTCCAGCGCCACCAGCAATATGTAGGATGCTGCGGCCATAACGGCGCTCAGAATTGTGCACACCCCCAGATATGACTGCACCTGACGCACAATTGTACGAAGCACCCCGCGGGTCTCCTCATGACCATTGCCGGTGGCCAGCAGGCTTGCGACCTTGGCCGACAAAGCATCCTGCTCGGTCAAGAGAAAACCGACATAGATCAGAACCTGAATGATCCCCAAGGCCGAGGCGCCGAGCGTGGTCGCAACATTGGTCAAGATGCCCGCGATGTCCGATCGGCTGAACATGTCCTGGATAGCGATGCCCAGGCGCAGCGGAGCCAGCAGCTGGGTTATAACCCGCTCCAGATTTGCAACGTAATTGGGTGCCTGTACCGCGAAATCGGCTGCCTGGCCGGCAACGATGCGCGTCACCAGATAGATCGCGCCAACCAGCACAGCCATGGTGGCAACCCACGCCAGCCAACGCGGCATTTTCAAACGAAGCAGCACTTCCACAATGGCGTTGAGAACCGCCGAAATGAGGCCGGTAAATACGAGTGGGACCAAAAACGGACGGCCGATGACCAGAAGCGCAAGCAAAGCAAGGCTGGCGAGCAGCCAATTCGCAGCGTTTCTGCCCTCCCTCGTCATGAAAATCTCTTCCGCCGCACAGAATTTGCTTCGGCCGATCTATCGGAAAAAGACACCTAGTGTGGTGGATTTGAAGTTCCTAAGATTTCCTTGGCATCCACGTTTAGGAACTTCAAATCCGAAAACCACACTAGATTCAATAAATTGCTAGTGTGGCTTTGAATCCGAAATTCGCCCAGAGCGTTGCCTAAGCACTTGCGAATTTCGGATTCGCCACACTAGGGCGAACCGATGCTGCCGGCGATCGCTTTTGCCGCCCCGCCAGTCCCGAATCGAGCATGTCAAACAAGAAGGGGCTCTGCCATAAGATTTTGCTGAAAGCGGATTCGGACTTTTTCCAAGGGCGGGGTTATGGTTGATCTAGCGCATGTGCCAACCGGGCTGATGGGCTCTTCCGATCTCGTGGTCGGCGTGGAACACACGGCCCCCAGCATCGGTAGCGGGCGGGTGCCCGTGCTGGCCACTCCGGTCATGATCAATTTGATCGAAGCGGCGGCGCTCGCAGCCGTCGAACATCTCTTGCCGCCCGGTCATCAGAGCCTTGGCATCCATCTCGACGTCCGCCACTTCGCCGCCACACCCATCGGGATGCGCGTCCGCGCGACCGCGGAACTGACGGGAGTTGAAGGCCGCACCCTTTCGTTTCGCGTTGAGGCGAGCGACGAGAAGGAACCGATCGGCAGCGGTTCGCATGAACGGGTCGTCGTCAATGTCGCCCGCTTCGATGCGCGGGTGCAGAAAAAGTTGGCTGGGTGATAGCGAGCGCGAGGGATCTTTCGGGAAATGCCAGCGGTGGAAAGGGCTTGGGAGTTCTGGATCGACCGCGG
Organism: Alphaproteobacteria bacterium; assembly: GCA_034665805.1. Classification (GTDB taxonomy): domain Bacteria; phylum Pseudomonadota; class Alphaproteobacteria; order Micropepsales; family Micropepsaceae; genus CAIYRG01. The sequence goes on along the minus strand of JAXDMY010000057.1, from coordinate 12,269 downwards.
CGGAACCTTCACCGACATCATCGGGCGGCGCCCCGATGGCGGGCTCGTCAGTTTGAAACTGTTGTCGGAAAACCCCGAACGCTATGCGGACGCCGCGTCCGCCGGCATGCGCGCACTCATGGAGCAACATGGATATGCGCCCATCGCCGCGGTGAAAATGGGCACCACCGTCGCCACCAATGCGCTGCTGGAGCGAACCGGCGAACCCACCGTCCTTGCGATCACCAAAGGCCACGCCGATGCCCTGAGAATCGGCTATCAGAACCGCCCGAAGATTTTTGCACGCCACATCGTGCTGCCCGAACCGGTTTATGGCCGCGTCGTCGAAATCGACGAACGCTTCACCGCCGAGGGCGAGATTTTGCGCCCTCTCGATGAGGCCGCGGCCAAGGCCAGCCTGGCTGCCGCCTATAGGGAAGGCTACCGGTCCGTAGCCATCGTCCTCATGCATGGCTATCGGTTCACGGCCCACGAGAGCCGCGTGGCCGCACTCGCGCGCGGAATCGGCTTCAGCCAGGTTTCCGTCAGCCACGAGGTCAGTGCACTGATCAAGCTCATCGGGCGTGGCGACTGCACGGTGGCGGACGCCTATCTCTCGCCGGTTCTCGACCGCTATGTGGCGGGGCTCAGTGCCGCGCTTGGCGGGAACGTGCCCCTCTTTTTCATGCAATCCACCGGCGGGCTCGCCGCCGGCGGCGCTTTTCGCGGCAAGGATGCGGTGCTATCCGGCCCCGCGGGCGGCGTGGTCGGCATGGCCCAAACCGCTGCCGAGGCGGGTTTCGAACGGGTGATCGGCTTCGACATGGGCGGCACGTCGACCGATGTCTCGCACTATGCCGGCGCCTTCGAGCGCACCCATGAGACGATGGTTGCAGGCGTCAGGATGCGCACGCCGATGCTAAGTGTCCACACCGTCGCCGCCGGGGGCGGCTCGATTTGCCGTTTCGACGGCATGCGGTTGCGTGTGGGACCGCAGTCGGCGGGCGCAATCCCGGGGCCCGCCTGTTATCGCCGCGGCGGGCCGCTCACGGTCACGGATTGCAATCTGATGCTGGGCAAGCTTCAGCCCTGTTTTTTCCCGGATATCTTCGGGCCGGGCGGCGACCAACCGCTCGATACCGCCATCGTCGCGGAGAAATTCGCGGCCCTTGCGGTTGAGATCGAGGCCGCGACCGGCAAGCGGACTTCCCCCCAGGAGGTCGCCGAGGGATTTCTCACCGTCGCGGTCGAGAACATGGCCAAAGCCATCAAGCAGATCTCCATCGAGCGTGGCCATGATGTCGCTTTTTACACGCTGAACTGCTTCGGCGGCGCAGCGGGCCAGCATGCCTGCCTCGTGGCCGACAGTCTCGGCATCAGCCGAGTGATGATCCACCCCCTCGCCGGCGTGTTGTCGGCTTATGGGATCGGATTTGCGGACATGACAATCATCCGTGAGCAGACGATCAACCTGCCCTTGGACATCGCGGGCGATGCCATGCGCGAAGCCGTCAATGCCCTCGCCGCCGATGCGCGCGGCGCGCTTCTCGCCCAGGGCGTTGCACTCGAGCGTATCGAAACCGCCGCCACCGTGGAGATGCGTTATGAGGGCGTGGATGCGACCCTCACTGTGCCGTACGGGTCAGCGGCCGAGATGCGCACGGCGTTCGAGGCGCAGCACAAGCGACGCTTCGGTTTCATTCCGGAAAACAAGCAGCTCGTCATCGAAACACTCTCGCTGGAGGGGATCGGGTCTTCCAGCAGCCGCGGGCAGCAGGGGCCCATTTGCGTTCCTTCATCCGTGCCGCCGATGTTGCCCGTCCGGGCGCGGATGGCGGGCAAGGAACAGGATACGCCGATATACGATCGTGATGCGCTTTCCCATTCCGCCGTCGTCCTCGGCCCAGCAATCATCAAGGAGTCGACCGCGACAACGGTGGTAGAGCCCGGTTGGCAGGCCTTACTCGACGCAAGGCGCAATTTGATCCTCGAACGGATCGCAGCGCGTCCCACATGCGCGGCAGCCGGCGCGGAAGCAAACCCCATCACGCTTGAAGTGTTCAACTCGCTCTTCATGGCGGTCGCCGAAGAGATGGGCCTTGCGCTGCAGAACACGGCATCGTCCGTGAATATCAAAGAGCGGTTGGATTTTTCCTGCGCGCTCTTTGACCGCGACGGCGCGCTGATCGCCAATGCGCCGCATATTCCGGTTCATCTTGGTTCCATGGGCGACAGCGTGCGCACCATCATCAATTCGCGTGGCGAGGCCAAGGATGGCCGCGGCATCCTTGCAGGCGATGTCTATGTGCTGAATGCGCCCTATCACGGCGGCACGCATTTGCCCGACGTGACCGTGATCATGCCGGCCTTTGACGAGGCCCGCCAATTGATCGCCTATATCGCCGCGCGCGGCCATCAGGCCGATATCGGCGGGATGACGCCCGGCTCCATGCCGCCGTTCAGCAGGCGCGTCGAAGACGAAGGCGTTCTGATCGACGATTTTCTTCTGGTCGATCAGGGGCGCTTCCGTGAAGCCGAAACCCGCGCTCTGCTGGGCTCCGGCCTTTATCCCGCGCGCAATCCCGACCAGAATATCGCGGATCTGAAAGCGCAGATCGCCGCCTGCGTGAAGGGCACCGCCGAACTTCGCAAGGTTGTCGTAACCTATGGCCGCGAAATGGTGCATGCCTATATGCGCCACGTCCAGGACAATGCCGCCGAATGCGTGCGGCGGGTGATCGACCATCTGTCGGATGGGAATTTTGCCGTCGAGATGGACAATGGCGCGGTCATCTCGGTTGCGATCCTGGTGAACCATGCGCAGCGCACGGCGCGCGTGGATTTCGCCGGCACGTCCACGCAGCTAAAGGACAATTTCAACGCGCCCTTATCGATCTCGCGGGCCGCGGTGCTTTATGTGTTCCGGACCTTGGTGGAGGACGATATCCCGCTGAACGACGGCTGCATGCGGCCGATCGAACTGATCGTCCCGGAAGGCTCGTTCCTGAACCCCGCCTATCCCGCGGCTGTTGTCGCGGGCAATGTCGAGACCAGCCAGGCAATCACCGACGCGCTTTATGGCGCGATGGGCATGCTCGCGGCGGCCCAAGGAACGATGAACAATTTCACCTTCGGCAATGGCCTGCATCAATATTACGAGACCATTTGCGGCGGCTCGGGCGCAGGGGTTGATTTTAATGGCACCAACGCCGTCCATACCCATATGACCAATACGCGCCTGACCGATCCGGAAGTTCTAGAGTCGCGTTTTCCGGTTCTGCTCGAGGAATTCGCGGTTCGTCGCGGCTCGGGCGGAAAGGGCCTCTTCCACGGCGGCGACGGCGCGGTACGAAAGCTTCGCTTCCGTGACCGGATGAGGGCGGCCATCCTTTCCAATCGCAGGCGCGTTGCCCCGTTTGGCCTTGCGGGCGGCGAGGCCGGCTCGGTGGGACGCAATTATGTCATGCGCGCGAACGGAGAAACCGAACATCTTGGCGCGACTGCCAGCGTGGAAATGGCGGCCGGCGATCTCTTCGTGATCGAAACGCCGGGCGGCGGAGGATTCGGAAGGCCGCCTGTTTGACACTTCCACAACAAATGGCCGCGCCCGAGAGGAAATCGAACGCCTTTCCGCAGATTGCCGAGCAATGAAATTTCCGCCGCTGGTGGAATGGATACGGCTTGCCCTCCGTCTTCGGATCATTAGGAGCTGCGCTTGGCCATATTTTCGACGTGTCCGATGCTCTACAAAGATGGTCCGTCCGGCGAGGCTCAACGTTAGGAATACTGTGAGGAAAGTGGTTGTTACGGGCATGGGATGCGTCTCGGGTTTGGGCGCGGACAAAACCACAACCTGGGACAGCCTTGTGGCGGGCAGAAGCGCGATTCGGCCGATATCCGTGTCTCCGCAAGGCGAGCGGGAGCTGTGCTTTGCCGGCGCGGCGGCGCCCGCTGTGCCAGATGCGCTGCGCAATCTGGCGGCCCGCTATGAAGACAAACAACTCAATGTCGATCTGTTCTCGAACTTTGCCGCAGCGGCGACGCTTGAGGCCCTCGAAGATTCCGGGATTTGGGGTGATGCGGCCAAGCTGTCCGACGCGGCGATCATCTATGGCAGCGCCAGCGGCGGCAACGCGGCAATGGAAGCCGGTTACTTAAGGCTGTTCCTATCGCGGCTTAACAATGTCCATCCTTTGACCATCCCCCGTCTCATGAACAGCGCTGCTGCCTCTCATCTGTCGATGCTTTTCGGTATCCGCGGCCATTGCCTAGCAATCTCGAGCGCATGCGCGTCATCGGCGCACGCCATCGGAGAGGCCATGCATTTCATCCGCTCGGGCCGCTCTTCGATCGTGATCACGGGCGGCAGCGATGCCAGCCTCACCTTCGGCTCGCTGCAAGCGTGGAAGGCGCTGCAAGCGATGGCGCCCGACATGTGCAGGCCCTTCTCCATCGATCGCAAAGGCATGGTCTTGGGCGAAGGCGCCGCGACATTGGTCTTAGAAGACGAAGAGCACGCGTTGAAGCGCGGCGCGCGCATCTACGCCGAAGTCGCCGGCGCCGGCTCGACATCGGATGCGGCGCACCTGACGCAGCCCAATGCGGAGCGCGCGGCGGCGGCAATCAGAGCCGCCCACGCGGACGCGGAACTGGACGAGGCTTCATCCGTTCTGTTCAGCGCGCATGGGACGGGCACGCGCCTGAACGATCGTTGCGAAGCCTCGGCGTTCCGACTTGCTTATCCGTCCAGCGCATCAAAGCATGTTGTCATTGCAACCAAGTCCGCCCATGGTCATATGCTCGGCGCAACGGGCGCGATGGAATTCGTCATTGCGATTCTGGCGTTGACCAAAAAACTCGCGCCCCCGGTTCTGGGTTTTCTCGGCTCCGATCCCGAATGCGACCTACCGCTGGCTTTGGAGCCAACGAAACTGCGCTGTCACGCCGCCGTCTCCGCCTCCTTTGCCTTCGGCGGACTGAACTCCGTCCTCATCGCAAAAACCCCCCATTCTGGCTAGAATAAACTTGAGATCGCGAGACCAAAGCATGAATGTCGAACGAGAATTGCAGACGCTCATCGGAAAAAAAGTGAAGGACCATCTCGAGGCCGGCACCAAATTGATGGATGCCGGCCTCGATAGCCTCGATGTCATGGAACTCGCATTCGATATTGAAGACAGATTCAAGGTTCAGCTGCCACAAATCGGAGCGGAATTGATTTCTTTCACCTATGGCGATCTGTGCCGGCTTGTTGAAAAACAGCTGGAAGCCAAGGCGGACGACGCTCTCGTTGCACCAGTCGCAACGATCTCTTAAATGACATCGCAGGGGCGTTTCATCCGCCATGAAAAGAGGCGCGATTGACTGAAGCGCATATCAATCGGATCGCGACCGCCGTGCCGCCCTTCGATGTGCATCAAGCTTTCCTGCAATTTGGCCATGCACTTCTGGACGGAAATGAACGCAATTCAATGCTCTTCGGCCGTATGGCGGAAAGAGCGGGAATCGAGCACCGCTATTCCTATCTGAACCCGGCGGCGGATTTCGACGCAACCTCGACCTCGGCCTATGATTTTTACCGGCGTGGTGATTTTCCGACCACGGCGGCGCGGATGCGGCTCTTTGAAAGTCAGGCCCCTGAGCTTGCTACAGCGGCGGTCGAGAAGCTGCATCTTGGGGCCGAGCGCGATCATCTCACCCATATCCTGATCACCTGCTGCACGGGATTTTCCGCGCCGGGCATCGATCTGGAAATCATGTCACGCTGTCGCCTTCCGAGTTCGATGGAACGCACGATGATCGGTTTCATGGGCTGCTACGCGGCGATCAATGCGCTCAAGCTGGCGCGGCACATCGTGCGCTCCGAACCAAAGGCCCGAGTTCTCGTGCTCAATCTGGAGCTCTGCAGCCTGCACCTTCAGGAAACCACCAATCTCGACGAGATTCTTTCGTTCCTGATCTTCGGCGATGGTTGTGCGGCCGCCCTGGTGACCGCGGATCCGATCGGCTTCGCGATGGACAGCTTCTGCGCCTTGCTCGTTCCGGACACGCCCGATCTGATCACCTGGGGAATCGGAGATTCGGGTTTCAACATGGTGCTCTCCGGGCAAGTGCCCGGTACCATTCTCGATGCGGTGCGCGAGAGGTCGGGACAGATTCTCGATGGCGCGCCGATTTCGGCCATCGATTTGTGGGCGGTGCATCCCGGCGGCCGCTCCGTTCTGGACGCCGTCGAGCGGGCGCTCGATCTCAAGCCAGCCGCGCTGGGCGCGTCGCGCGACATCCTGCGGCGATTTGGAAACATGTCGTCGGCGACGGTGATGTTTGTTCTCGAAAGCATGCTGCGTTCGCCCAGAGCGGGCGCGCTCGGTTGCGCCATGTCCTTCGGGCCGGGCCTGATTGCCGAGACGATGCTCTTTCACGCCGGTTCCGCGAGACCGTCATGAGCCTGGCCCGCCGCGTCGAACCGGAATGGCTGGACGAACTCCCGCAAGCCGATCCGCGCGCCGTGTGGTCGCGGCGGGATCTCAAGCGCATCAATGGCTGGATGCTACAGGGACGCATCATGACCCGGCTGCTACTCGCCGCGCTTGATGGGCGGACGCCACGCAATTTTATCGAACTCGGCGCGGGCGACGGCACCTTCATGTTGGCGCTGGCCAGGCGATTGGCGCCGCGCTGGCGCAATGTGAAGGTGACATTGGTGGATCGCCAGAACATCGTGACCGAGCGCACGCGCCGCGGCTTTCACGATCTTGATTGGCAAGCCGAAACGATTTCCACGGATGTCTTCGATTTTCTGCAAGGGACCGCGCCCGGATGCGCCGACATGGTGCTCGCGAATCTTTTTCTGCACCATTTTGAAGGCGATTCCCTTGCCAGGCTGCTCAGGGGCGCCGCGCGCCTGTCCGATGCCTTTGCCGCTTGCGAGCCCTGGCGCGCAGGATCAGGACTGATCGGCAGTCGGCTTCTGTGGGCCATCGGCTGCAACGACGTCACGCGGCATGACGCCTTGGTCAGCGTGCGCGCCGGTTTCCGCGGAAAGGAGCTTTCAGAGCTGTGGCCGAGCGATGATGATTGGCGCCTGCAGGAAGGCCCGGCGCTTCTCTTCACGCATTGCTTCCTTGCGCGGCGGGCGGGCAGAATCGCGCCATGACCTACGACGCGATTGTGATCGGAGCGGGCCCTGCGGGATCGACAGCGGCAAGGTTGCTCGCGCAAGCGGGCTGGTCGGTCGCGGTGGTCGAGAAAACTTGCTTTCCGCGCCGCAAAGTGTGCGGCGAGTTCATCTCGGCGACCAGTCTGCCGCTGGTCCAGGACGGCGGGATCGCCAGCGAGTTCTTCGCCTCCGCCGGTCCGGAGATACGCCGTGTCGGTCTGTTTGCTCGCGATATGGTCTTGTCCTCGCCCATGCCGCGCGTGGACGGCTCCGCGTGGGGCTGGGGACGAGCCTTGGGGCGGGATCGGCTCGATTCCCTCTTGCTGGACGCGGCGGTACGCGCCGGAGCAAAGCTGTTTCAGCCCTGGAAATTGTCGGCCCTGCGCCGGACCCAATCCGGCCATTGCTGCACGATCTCGTCGGCTTCCGGATCGATGGAGTTGAGTGCGCCGGTTCTCATCGCCGCCAATGGCTCATGGGAACATGGTCCCTTGTCTTCCGCCCCAGCCGGGCCGCATTCCAAGGGGGATTTGCTGGCGTTCAAAGCGCGTTTCAGAAATAGCGATTTGCCGGCCGACCTGATGCCGTTGCTGGCCTTTCCGGGCGGCTATGGCGGCATGGTGCACACCGATGGGGACCGCGTCAGTCTGTCGTGCTGCATTCGCCGCGATGTACTCGCGCGGCGCCGCGGGGACAACCCCGGGAGCCGAGCGGCGGACGCTACGCTTCTGCACATTCTGCAAAACTGCGAAGGCGCACGCACCGCCTTGCGTCGCGCCGAGCTTGACGGCGCGTGGCTCTCGGCCGGCCCCATCCAACCGGGAATCCGCCGCCCATTCGCCGATGGGATTTTTTTCGCAGGCAACATCGCCGGCGAGGCGCACCCCGTCGTCGCCGAGGGGATCAGCATGGCCATGCAATCGGCCTGGCTGCTCTGCCGGCGTTTGATCGAAGGCCAGAATGGGATGGCGCCCGGCAATCTTGCCAGAGCCGGAAGGGCATATAGCCGAGACTGGAAACGGTCCTTCGCGCCGCGCATCCGCGCCGCCGCGGCATTCGCGCATATCGCGATGCGGCCTAATTTTTTCGTGGGTGCCTTGCCGGTTTTGAAATCGTTCCCCAAGATTTTGACCTGGGGCGCGCAGCTGAGCGGGAAATCCACCCGGTTGGTACGCACATGAGCGCTGGACCCGAGGCCTTGAACAGGCTGAAGCAAGCCCAGGAGCTGCATCAACAGGGACGGCACGACGAAGCGGAGACGCGCTACCGGGACGTACTGGCGGTGACACCCGACAACGCTGACGCGCTGCACTTTCTCGGCGTATTGGAAGCCCAACGCGGGCGCTATGAAATTGCCGCGGATTTGATAGGTCGGGCAGCCTCTATCGCTCCGGAGAATCCTTTCATCCACTATAATTATGGCAATGTCTTGAGCGCGCTAAACCGTCTCGAAGAATCTGTCGTGAGTTTTGATCGCGCGCTCGCCCTCAATCCGGATGATTCCACCACGCTCAACAATAAAGGCGTCATTCTATATCAGCTGAAGCGCACCAACGCGGCGCTCATAAGCTATGAGCGTGCCATCGCACTGAACCCCCAGCATGCATCTGCCCATGTCAACCGAGGCAATTTGCTTCTTGGCCTTGGCGAATATGCGGAGGCGTTATCGAGTTATAACCGCGCCTTGGCGATCCAACCTCAGCAAGCCAACGCGCTGTTTGGCCGCGGCAAGGCCCTCGCGAGCCTGCTGCGTTATGAAGACGCGCGTTCGAGTTACGATCGCGCGATTGCGTTGGATCCGGCCCATGCCGAATCGCATGCCAATCGCGGCGATGTCCTCTTCCAGATCGGCCGATACAATGAAGCTTTGCCCGCCTATGAGAGGGCGGCGGCGATCGCTCCCAACCTTGTTGCTGCGCACCACGGGCGCGGCAACACGCTCTTCAAGCTTGGAAGGGGTCAGGAGGCCTACGCGGCTTATGACCGGGCCTTCTCTCTTGATCCGGAAATGGAATATCTCGAGGGCGCACGCCTGCTGACAAAAATGTATGTGTGCGATTGGTCCGATCTTGAAAAAGACATTGAGCATTTGCGCGCGCGCGTGCTGGAGGGCAAGCCCGCCGCCAATCCGTTCGCCTTTCTGATGATCGGAGAAAACCCTTCCGACCAATTGGTATGCGCCCGCGCCTATGCCGCTGCAAAATATCCCCCGAGCCCGGTGCCGATGTGGTGGGGCAAACGATCCCCGCACGCGAAGATTCGCCTGGGCTACGTGTCGGGAGAGTTTCGTGAGCAGGCAACGGGCTACCTCACCGCCGACCTCTTCGAATGTCACGACAGAAGCGCGTTTGAACTCCATGCCATCTCAACCGGAATTGACGACGGCAGTGCGTTGCGCAGGCGCATCAAGGCGGCATTCGATGTGTTTTCCGACGTCTCGCGCCGTTCCGATTCCGAGATCGCTGATGAGATCGCCCGCGCGCAAATCGACATCCTGGTCAACCTGAACGGTTTCTTTGGCGAGGAACGCACCGCGCTCGTCGCCTTCAAGCCAAGCCCCATCCAGGTCAATTATCTCGGCTTTCCCGGCACGATGGGCGCCCCCTATATGGATTACATCCTGGCGGACCGATGGATTATCCCCGAAGACCAAGAGGAGAATTATTCGGAGAAGGTGGTCTATCTGCCCGACACCTATCAAGCCAATGATCGGAAGAAGGCATTCGGCGACACACTTCCCAGCCGAGCCGAGTACGGGCTACCGGAGAAGGGCTTCGTATTTTGCTCCTTCAACAATGCCTACAAGATCACGCCGGAGATTTTCTCCATCTGGATGCAGCTCCTCGCCCGCACGGACGGCAGCGTGCTGTGGCTGTTAGAAGTGGACTCCTCGATCAAACGCAATCTTATGAATGAAGCGCAGAAGCGCGGCGTCTCGCCCGACCGCATCCTTTTTGCGCCGTTCATCAAGCTAAAGGATCATCTTGCGCGCGGGCGCCTCGCGGACCTCTTCCTCGACACGCTGCCGGTCAACGCCCACACCACCGCAAGCGATGCCCTCTGGATGGGCGTTCCGGTGCTCACTTGCCTCGGTTCCACCTTCGCGGGGCGAGTCGCCGCTAGCCTGCTTGCCGCTGTTGGTCTTCCAGAGATGATCACGCGCTCGCTCGCGGACTACGAAGCACTCGCGCTGAAGCTCGCCACGGATCCGGCCCTGATGGCATCTGTCAGGGCAAAGCTCGCCCGCAACCGCGACACCTACCCCCTGTTCGACACGCCGCGGCTCGCGCGGCACATCGAGGCCGCCTACAGAACGATGTGGGTGCGGCACCAATCCGGATTGGCCCCGGTCAGTTTCGCCGTGGACCGGATTGATCCGTGAAATATGCGCCTTGATTATTCTACATAACTTGAGCAGTAGTTAGGTTGGGCCGTTCGAGTTCCCTCCCGGAGGCGAACCGTTCCATTCTGCAGCTGTCCAAACTTCCCGGATGACGGCGAACTCCGGCAGAGTAAGATCGCCGCCGAGCCTGTGCAGGAGGATTGTCTTGAAATCTCGTGGCGAAGCGCTGCGCAATTATGTGGCGCGGCGATTCCTCCTGATGATTCCCACCTTTCTGGGGATCACCTTCGTGACCTTCCTGCTTTGTCAATTCGTGCCCGGCGGCCCGATCGATCAGCTTCGCCTGCAGCTGGCCGGAGCCGGCGGCGGCGGCGAGGTAGCGGGCGGCGGTGGTGGGGCGCGCCTGCCCCAACTCGTCATTCCGGACGCGCAATTGGCGCAGCTGCGTGAATATTACGGCTTCGACAAGCCGCTGCCGGTCGCCTATGGCATATGGCTGTATCAGACAGTCCAACTCAATCTCGGAAAATCCTTCCGCTACAACGAGCCGGTGCTGCAGGTCATCGCGCAGCGTCTTCCGGTTTCGATCTATTATGGGCTGGTGACCGCGTTCTTCGTCTATGCGATCTCCATTCCACTCGGCATCGTCAAAGCCATCCGGCATCGCACGGCGTTGGACAATCTGACCTCCATCCTGATCTTTGTCGGATTTGCCGTACCGGGATTCGCGCTCGGCGCCGTGCTGGTCAATTTGTTCGCGGTGCAGTTCCAGATCTTTCCCCTGGGCGGATTCCAATCGCCGGGCGCGGCGTCACTGCCCACAATGGCAAAGATCACGGACATTGCCTGGCATTCGATCCTGCCTCTGATCGCCTATTTGATCGGCGCCTTTGCCATCGACACCATGCTGATGAAGAACAGCCTGATGGAGAATATGAGCGCGGACTATGTTCGTACCGCGCTGGCCAAAGGGCTGAGCTGGCGCCGCGCCGTCTTCGTGCATGCCTTACGCAATTCGCTCATTCCGATGGCGACCAGCATCGGCAGCCTGCTAGGCATCTTCGTGGCGGGCAGTTTTCTGATCGAACGCGTGTTCAACATCGAAGGGATAGGCCTCTTGGCGTTCGAAGCGATCCAGTCCCGGGATTTCCCCGTCGTCATGGGCATATTGGTGATCGACAGCGTGTTGTTGATGGCTGGGAATCTGGTTTCGGATCTGGCGGTCGCCTTTGTTGACCCGCGCGTAAGGTTCGAGTAGCCCATGGCTTGGATCAAGCTCGACCCCGTCACGCGCCGGCGTTTCGCGAGATTTCGTCAAATCAAGCGCGGTTACTACTCGTTCCTAATTCTCGCCGTGGCGATCGTGCTTTCGATCTTTGCGCCCCTGTTGGCCGAAAGCCGGGCGCTTCTGGTCTCCTATCAAGGAAAATGGTTCTTCCCGACGTTCCAGTATCTGAGCATGGCGACCTTTGCCCAGATGCCACCTCCGGGCTGGTCGGGCGGCGATCTGGAAACGGAATATTTGAGACTGCAACGCGAGTGGCAAGCCGAACGGTTCCTCTACGACCGGGAAGCAGCGCAAGCGGGCGGCGATGCGCAAAAGCTCGCGGCACTGGACGGGAAATATCCCAATCGCAGAAATAGCGTCATCATGCCTCCCATCCCATGGGACCCGTATCAGAGCGACTTCTGGTACAATGAAATCCTCAACGACATTCAAGCGCCACTCTCGATGGGCAACCCTGATGCCGCCGAAAGAATCGCGCGCCGCGACGGGTTGAATGAGCT
>JAXDMY010000056.1:0-15949 GCA_034665805.1 Alphaproteobacteria bacterium | reverse complement strand
GCTCAGGGCTTTGCGCTCCAATATTTTCCGCACAGTGTTGACGCTGCTCGGGATCGTGATCGGCGTGGGCTCCGTGGTGGCGATGTTGGCCATCGGAGAAGGCGCCAAGAAGCAGGTGATCGATCAGATCGGTCAGATGGGAACAAATCTGCTCAATGTGCGGCCGCAGTTCCGCAACGCCCGCGGCTATAACGGCCCGATCGCGACCATGACCCCGGAGGACGCGATCGCGATCAAGTCGATTCCCAATGTCGTCACCTCCATGCCCGACATCCAGGGCAACAACACGGTGCGATACGGCGATATCGATTACCAAACCACGGTGACGGCGACCACGACGGCGCTGCCGGCGACGCGGAGCTGGTCGGTGGCGCGCGGCGTGTTCTTCAGCGACGAAGATCAAGCCGGCTATGAAACCGTCGCGGTGCTCGGCGATACGGTGCGTGAGGCGCTGTTTCCCGACGGCGAAGAACCGATCGGCAAATATGTCCTGATCAAGAATGTGCCGTTCCAGGTCATCGGCGTGATGTCGCCCAAAGGCTCGACCTCAGGGGGCCAAGACACGGATGACGTCATCTTCGTGCCCTTGACGACGGGCATGACACGCGTGTTCGGACAGCGATTCGTGCGCAGCATCACCATCGCGGTGAACGACCTTTCCAAGATGGACGCGGTGCAGGTTGCCGTCACCAATTTGCTGAAGGAGCGCCATAATGGAGCCACCGATTTCCGCATCCGCAACATGGCGGACATCGTGGAAACCGCGACCGAAGCGCAGAACTCCATGACCATCCTTTTGGGATCGGTGGCCGCGATCTCGCTGCTGGTGGGTGGCATCGGGATCATGAATATCATGCTCGTTTCGGTCACCGAGCGGACACGCGAGATCGGTATCCGCATGGCGACCGGCGCCCGACAGCGCGACATTCTCCAGCAATTTCTTTCGGAGGCCGTGGTTGTCTCCGGGATTGGCGGCATCGTGGGGGTGGCCGGTGGCGTCGCCACGGGTCTGATCATTCAAGCGACCGGAACGCCGGTGGTCTTCACGCCCGCTCCGATGATTCTCGCTTTCTGTTGTGCCGCTGCGACGGGTTTGATCTTCGGTTATGCCCCGGCACGCAAGGCGGCGCGTCTCGATCCGGTCGTCGCACTCGCCAATGAGTGAACCGGTTTGGGTCGCGAGGCGTAACGGGATGCGCGTGAGGAAGCTTCTTCTGATCGGGGTTTGCGCCGGCCTCCTTTCGGCTTGTGCAGGCACGCTCAGCGCGCCCAAAGCCCTGACGCCGCAAGATGTGCCCGCCGCCTTCGAGCAGTCACCGTCCGCCACGGCGCCGATTTGGCCCACGCCCGATTGGTGGCGGAGCTTCGGCAGCATCGAGCTCGACCAATTGATCACCACGACACAGACGCAGAATCTCAATCTTGCCGCGGCCGAAGCGCGCGTGCTCCAGGCCGATGCGCGCGTGCGCCAATCGGGCGCGGCGCTGCTTCCGACGGTTGGCCTTAATGCCGACGCCGTCAAACAGACTCACTCCGGCTCCTTCGGCGCATCGTTGGGCGCGAGCTACGAATTGGATTTCTGGGGCAGGAATCACGATTTTCTCGCGGCGGCGCAGGCGGCGAACAAAGCCACGCGCGCGGACCGCGAGGTCGTCGCGCTCACCGCAACGGCGGGAACGGCGAACACCTATTTTCAGCTGCTTTCCATCCGCGAGCGCCTGGCGATTGCACGGCTCAACCTCGAATCCGCCCTATCCGTGCTGGCGATCACCGAAGCCCGCGTGAATGACGGCATCGCAACGCCGCTTGAACTCGCGCAGCAGCGGGCCCAGATCGCTGGGCTGCAAGCCATTATCCCGCAGTTCCAGCAGCAGGAGCTGCAGAACCGGGCGGCGCTCGCGCTGCTCCTTGGCCGCCCCCCTGAGGGGTTCGATGTGGCGGCAGCTGACCTGGAAACGCTGGCGATCCCTGATGTCGCTCCGGGCCTTCCGGCGGAATTGCTGGTGCGCCGGCCCGATGTGGTCACGGCCGAAGCCAATCTCGCTTCCGCGCACGCCAATGTCGAGGCGGCGCGCGCGGCGTTCTTTCCCACCATTTCGCTCACCGGTTCCGGCGGCCTCGCCAGCGCGGTCCTGACCGGCCTTATCACCAATCCCGCCGCAAGCTTTTCGTTCGGCGCATCGCTCGCGCAGACGATTTTCGATGGCGGGAGATTGACCGCCCAATCCGACGAAGCCAAAGCCAGCGAGCAGGAACTGATCGCAAACTATCGCGGGACCGCGATCAACGCGTTCTCGGAAGTCGAAACCGCGCTCGGTGGCGTCGCGCATTTCGCGGAGCAGGAAGTCTTTCAAATCGAGCAGGAATCCCAGTCCGAACAGGCCTTCAACATCGCGCAGGCGCGCTATCGCGAGGGCATCGCCGATTTTCTCTCGGTGCTCGATGCGCAGCGCACGCTCTATTCGGCCCGCGACCAGCTCGGCCAGATCAAGCTGCAGCGCTTGCTCGCGATCGTTGCGCTCTACAAGGCGATGGGCGGAGGTTGGACGGATCCCTCCCCCGGCACCGCGCTGGTGCAGAAATAGTTTGCTTTAGCGCCCGGCCGGCCTCGCCGGCGCCCGCGCGGGGGCTCCAGTGGGAGCGGCGGGCGCAGGGGCTGCCGTGACCGGTCCGGTCGACGGCAGTACCGGCGCATTGTTCGGCAATGCGATGGCGCGGTCCTTGGCAAATGTCTTCATCCGGTCCAAGGCTTCGGGAAAACCGGTGAGCGACACCGGCAATTTGATTTCATTGTCCCGTCCATAACCGACCACGCCGATGGTCGCAGCTTTGCCGGCACCGGCGAGCGAGGTAATGGCCGCGTTGTCGATCAGCATCTCGACATAGCAGCCGTCGCGTTCGCAACGGGTGAATTTAACCGCGTTGAGCGGGGGAGCGAGCGTCAATCCCTTGGCGAGCGCGACGCCGGTCGGCACCACGATCTGCATCGCATAGCTCTCGCGGCTCGGCACATAGGCGATGGACAGACTCGATATGCGCTGCTGATTGTCCTTGTTCACGGTGGACTGGAGGATCTCGCATGGCGCGGGACTCTTCACGCTGGTCAGCACGCAGCGCACGACCCAATCGCCCACGTTCTGATTGATCGAGAACTGCTGAGCCGCAGCCGCATTGGGGTCCGCCGGAGGCGCGGCGGCGGGGGCCGGTGGCTGCTGGGCGAGAGCAAGGACCGGAAGCAGCGTCAGCAGTCCGGTGTTCACGGCAAGCCTTGCGAAGTTTCGGAACATGTCGACCTTCCTCATTCAGTGTCAATCGGCCTAAAGCCGGTTGAGAAAACCGATAACACCGGTGCGGCGCGTCTTGCTCCGCTGCAGCTCGCCGTAACCTTCCGCGAACCCCTTCAGCGAGAACGGGATGTTGACGGGCTGCTGAGCGTTGGGCGCGGCAACCGATACCTGACCGGCCATGTTGCCGCTGAGCGATTTCAGCGTATCCGCGTCGACTGTCACCAGCGCGATACAGCCTGTGTTGGTGCAGGTTTCATAGGGCCTTACCCGCACCGGCTCGCTGCCGACCATGAAGCCAAGGCCAGGTTCGAGCAAAACCCCATGAGGAACCGTCAACGATAGCTGACTGCCCGGTCCCGGGTCGTTCATGGAAATGGTCAGCAATATGCCCCCGGTGTCGCGCAGCACGTCTGCCGTCAGCGCACAATTGGGCGTGGCGTCCGTCAAAGGAGGACAGATCACGCGCCAATCTTGAAAGGTCATGATCCGCATTTCGTTCGGCGCAACGCGGCCGCCGAACAGGCGCTCGCCCGCCAGAGCCATCACGCCGCCGGCGGCGAGCATTGCAACGCCGATGCCGGTGCGTTTGGCGATTTTGCCCCAATTGGCGCCGGCGAAACGGCGCACACCGGCCCTGGAACGCTGATTGCTGACGTCTGACATCGAAACTCCACCTGAGTAGCGAACCGCATTCCCGAATGATCCTGGGCGCTTTCGCAGTTCAAAACGCGAGGGTCCGCCCAGACAGTCCGCCGGCAAGCCCCTATGCCGGCTCGACCGGGCCTCGCGCCTCGCGGAGGTCGGCCCGGGAATGAGGCAACCGTTATCGCGCCCCCGCCGTCAAGGCAAGCACCGCCGCACGCCGGTAACCGAGGAGTTTCCCTCCGCTTACCACAGATGCACGCGCGCTTCGGGTGCGAGATAGAGCTGGTTTCCCGGTTTTACATTAAACGCTTGATACCAAGCATCCACATTGCGCACCGCGCCATCGATGCGGAACTCAGGCGGGCTGTGCGGGTCCGTGAGCACGCGCTGGCGCGCGGTCTCCTCATGCGCCTTGTAGCGCCAGACCTGCCCATAGCCCATGAACAGGCGCTGGTCGCCGGTAAAGCCGTCGAGCACGGGGGCCTCTTTCCCTTTGAGGGAGAGATGATAGGCGGCCTGGGCGACGGTCAACCCCGCAAGATCGGCGATGTTCTCGCCCAGGGTCAGCTGGCCATTGACGAACAATCCCTTCACCGGGCTGTAGGTGTCGAACTGCTTGGCCAGCGCAGCCGTCCTTGCGTCGAAATTCTTGCGGTCGTCGGGCGTCCACCAATTCTGCAACGCACCCGTGGCGTCGTATTTGCTGCCCTGATCGTCAAAGCCATGGCTGATCTCATGGCCGATCACCGCGCCGATGCCGCCATAATTGACGGCGTCGTCGGCATTGGGATCGAAGAAGGGCGGCTGCAAAATCGCCGCCGGAAAGACGATTTCGTTCAGCGAGGTATCGTAATAGGCATTGACGGTCTGAGGCGACATTCCCCACTCGCCGCGGTCGACCGGCTGATCCAGCCGCACCAGCTTGCGATTCCATTCGAACTCGCTGCCGCGTTCGGAATTGCCCAGAAGATCGCCGGCATTGGCCTGCAGCTTCGAATAATCGCGCCATTTGTCGGGATAGGCGATCTTGACGGTGAAATGGGCCAGCTTCTCGAGCGCCTTCTGGCGGGTTGCAGGCGACATCCAATCCGCGGTTTCGATGCGCTGCCGATAGACGCTGAGAAGATTGGCGACGAGTTCCTTCGCTTTCTCCTTCGCCTCGGGCGAGAAATATTTCGCGACATAGATCTTGCCGACACCCTGGCCGATGACGCCGCCCAGGAAACGCACGCCGCGCTTCTCACGCGCCAATTGCTGCCCCTGCCCCCCGAGGATCTTGCCGTAGAAGTCGAAGCGCAAATCATCGAAGCGCTTGGGCAGATAGGCGGCGCGACCGGAGAGATAATGGAATGTCATATAGTCGCGCCAGACCTCGACAGGGGTCTTGGCGAACAGCGCCGCCAGCGGCGGGAAAGCCGATTTCTCCTCGACGATGACGCGACGCTGCGTTGGATTGGGAATGCCGCTTTCCTTCAGAAATACCGCCCAGGGAAATTGCGGCGCGAATGTCTGGAGCTCCGCGACGCCCATGGCGTTGTACATTTTGTCGGCGTCGCGACGCTCGGCCCGCGCCCAATGAAGCTTGGCGATCTCGGTTTCGAGATTGAAGATATTGGCGGCCCTCTTCTCCGCATCGGGAACCGCGCCAAGCTTGAGCATGTCCGCAATGTAGGTGCGATAGGCACTGCGCGCCGCGACGATGCCCTTCTCGTCCTTGAGATAATAGTCGCGGTCCGGCAGCCCCAATCCCGATTCGCGGACGAAAACCGCGTAGGCGCCGGGATTCTTGTCATCCACATTGATTCGGGAATCGAAGATGCCCTCGGTCCCCAGCTTGATCGAACCCATTGCCCGCGCCACATCGTCCGGCGTTTTGATGGCGGCGATGGTCTGCAAATCCTTCTCGGCCGGTTTCAGCCCAAGCTGCTCGATGCGCTGAGTGTCGACATAGCTGTGGTAGAGATCGCGGACCCGTTTCTCGTCCGGTGTCAGATTGTTCTGGCGTGCCTCCAGATCGGCGGCGATGGCGCGGACCTGATCCTCGCTTTGGATATCCAGATCGAGGAACGAGCCGGTGCTCGTGCGATCAGCGGGAATGACCGCCTTGTCGAACCAGGCGCCGTTCATGTAGCGGAAGAAATCGTCCCCTGGATTCACGACTCGATCCATTCCGGATAGATCGACGCCCCAGCGCCCAAAAACGGTTTTCTTCTGGGCGGCGCCCGCCACGGCGGGACGGTTCGGCGTAGGTGCGGTTTCGGCGGCGATAGCGCCGATAACCGAGCCGGCCAGCAACAGACCTAGGGCGGCGAAACTCATTCTGGTCATGGCAAGGCTTTCCTTTGCGACACCGGCACTGTTTCCCGCGCTCGCGGGCGTTTTGCCGGGGCGTCATGGGATAGGACGGCGTCCATCTTCAGCGCTGTCCAATCAAGAGTCCGTCAGAAAAGGCGAACCTTCCTTAATCCCCGCCCAGCAAGGCGCGGGGACATTCTAAAACATTCGATTCGGGATCGCGAGACCGAGGGGGCTTCAAACCTTGGGAAAGGGCCCCAGCGGGAACGGCTTTTCCTCGCCGGTGCCCGTCACAAAGACCAGAAGCTCGACAAGATAATGCACCGCCCGCAGGGTCATTTCCTTGAGCTCCTCATTGGGTTTTCCGGTGATCGCGAGCACGACGTAATGCAAGGGCGCGAGGAAGAGCACGATCAGCCAGAACATCACCCAGGCGATGAAGCCAAATCCAATCGCGTAGAGGAGCCGCACCCAAGGGAAAGGCAGGCGCCCCCCGACGGTCGTGCCATCTTTAGGGGCATATGTCTCACCGCTCGTGGTATCGCTCATGGCAACGCTCCTGCCCCGGGGTGTCAGACCAATTCATACGTCATGTAGAGAGGGCCCGGCCCGCTTCAAGCGGAGTAAGATTCTGCTCGCCGCGCGAATGGACCGATCAGGACCAGGCCGGCGAAGAAGCCGCCGAGGTGCGCAACCCAGGCGATCAAGGTCAAATCATCGCTCACGCCGATCCGCAAAATGCCGCTTACCACATTGGCGATGATCCATACCGCCGAAAAGCCCAGAATAGGCTTGGAGAAAATCGGGGCCAACCCGTCGGCGGCGCCGCCATACAGCCGGCCATAGAGAAGGCGCATTCCCGCGGCCATCAGGCCCGACACCGCGCCGCTCGCCCCCACCACCTGCATCGGTGAACCCCAATAGACGGCGAGATGGACGAGAGCGGCAGCGACTCCGCACACCAAAAAGAACAGCAGGAATCTCAAATTCCCAAGCCTGCGCGCCACGATCGGCCCGAAAACCAGCAGCCACAGGCTGTTGATGCCGACATGGGTGAAGTCGCCATGCAGGAAGATATAGGTGATGAAGGGAACGATCACGCCGATCACGCCATCCGCGTGGGTCGTTTGTGCAAGGGCTGCCGCGTAGCGCGCCGGGGTCAGCGAGTACTCGACCAGGATGTCTTCGGGCAAACTCCCCGGCATGAACACGCGCAACGCGTGCGTGGCCAGCAACAAACCGATGAGCCAGAGCACAATCGGAGGAGCGTTCAAAAGCGGCGCTCGCGACGGCCGGTTGTCCTGAAGAAAGGCCATCTCGTCCTCGGGGGATTTCAAAGGTCAGCCTTCGCTGCGTCGTTCCCCGCCGCTGGCCGATCTTGGCGCGTATTGTAGCGCGCGCCTTGCCGCGGAGCGAGCCATGAGCGCGCTTTTCTTCCGCTCGCGCAGCGGCCGGGCACAAACAGCTATGCGAGACGCCCGGCACGCGCTTGGCAGGATGAGACAAAGCTCAAGCTTGCAACCAGGAGTTCCGCGAAAGAAATTTGTGAAAGAGCTATCAGAAATGGTTTCGGCATATTGGTAAGAACCGGTTTCTCGTTCTAGACTTGCCCATAAGGGCTCGGGGGAGAATCGTCGATGCGCGAGTGGTGGCGAAGGCGACGTGAGCGCAAACGCGCAAGGCTCGTTTCCAGAGTAGTGGACGAAGACGGGATCACCGCCCGCGTTGACATGGTGCGTTTGGAGGCTTTGGCCGAAGCGGCCTATGACGCGATGTACGAGGCACGTTTGCACGGTGCAAGAAACCGCTACGAGGAAGCACGCTTCCATTTCGATGGCGCGATCGAAGCGGCCCATCGCGCGCGCCTGCATGACGAAGCCATCAGACTAAAACGTCGGCGCGATCACGTCGGACGCGTGTATAATAGCCAATTCCGCTATTCCGGAGGCTGAAGGAAGCCGGTTCGCGCCCGCGCTGGCGCAAGATCTCATCGCCGCGCGGATTTTCCGGCATGTGAAGCCGCGCGCAACGAATTCGACGTTGCGCTGCGCTGCTGGCGTTTCGGATTCCCAAACCGCTATTCCTCCTTGCGGAAGAGTCGTGTCGACAAGACCGCAAAGCGGATATATGCGTCATTCAGAAACACGGCTCGATGCGCCATCGAGCGGCGAACTGCCATCCCCATAATGATTCCGATCTCGGACGAAAACCCAACGCGGCTCAAGCCATTCGTGACCTGGGCGATTATTTTTGCCTGTATCGCGACGTTCTTCTGGCAGCTCTCGTTCAGTGAAAGCGATGGAGAGGCGCTGTTATTTTCGGCCGGCTTCGTGCCCCGCAACCTCTTCGATTCCGCTCTAACGCAAACCGTCTACGGCATTCCGTGGCCCGTGCTGACCTTGATCACCTCGATGTTCCTGCATGGCGGTTTTCTGCATCTCGGCGGCAACATGCTCTATCTCTGGATTTTCGGGAACAATGTCGAGGACGCGATGGGCCACACGCGCTTCGTCCTCTTCTATCTCGCCTGCGGGATAACGGCAGCCCTCGCCGAAGGAATCGCCGATCGGGATTCCGCGCTGCCCATGGTCGGGGCTTCGGGCGCAATCTCCGGCGTCTTGGCCGCCTATGTGTTGATTTATCCCCGCGCCCGCGTGACCGTCATCATTCCCTTGGGGATACTTTTGTATCCGACGAAGATTTCCGCTTTCTACGTGATCAGTTTCTGGTTTGTCTTGCAGCTCTTGAATGGCGTTGGCGCCTCACCCGGCACACCCGGGACCGCGTGGTGGGCGCATGTTGGAGGATTTGCTGCGGGATTTTTGCTGACGCCTTTGCTCTCCCATTTTCCCCTTTTTGGACGCTATACGCGGGGCCCCTGGGGATGAGGGGAAGTCCGAACCGGGAATTCGCCGGTCGCGTTAGGCTAAGCCACTGACCATACGCGTGATTCGGGTTTCACGTCCCGAATGGGAGGTGTTGGCACGGCTTTCGCTGTCCTGACTCTCAGTTGCGGAGCCGCGTGGCAATTTGCCCCAAGCTGATACGGCCCGGTCGGATTGGTGAATAGGTGTCGCGATGAAGCATCGGAACAGTCATTTCGCAGTCGGATATTGGAGCCGCATCCGCAATGGGCGCGCGACACCCGATCAGGCCGATATCGATCCCAAAGCGCTGAAGCGTCTTTTGCCCTTTGTTTTCCTGCTGGATGCGCGGGGAGGGAACTTCACCTACCGGCTGGCAGGGACAACGCTGTGCGAACGCTATGGCAGCGAACTTCGCGGCCGCGACTATTTCCTGCATTGGGATCCGGAGAGCTCCGCGCGCCTATCGGAACTGCTGCGCCAATCCTTGCGTACACGCCTTCCTCTCTGCCTCAACTCGATTGGCGCCGTGGACCATTGCCACATGATCGAGATTGAAACGGTCCTGATGCCCATTACCTTCGGCTCTGATCAACCCGAGCGGTTTCTCGGCGTGGCACAGGCCTTGACCGATGTCGCGCCCTTGGCGGGACAGGCCATCAGTTTCGAACGCTTGGTGACCTCAAAGCTCGTGCGGGAAGAGGATAGCGGCACGATAGATCCGCCCTCCGCTCCCCCGCCGCCTCGCGATGGCTGGCGGGCCCATCCGCGTGCGCCGCATTTGCGCCTTGTCAGCTCGCGGGTCAGCATGGAGACGAAGAATGACGCGCTCGACATCGCCGCCGGCGACATCGTCAAGAATTTCATAGGCTTTGTCGCGAAAATAAAGAGCGGCAGAGCGGATATCGGGCCGCTCTAAGAGCGTTGCCGCGCTACGGCACGCCGTCCTGTTTTCCGCTGACAGTCTGGCTGGGATCGCGATTGGTGCGGGTCCGCGCGTTCTGGTCCTTCTGCACCTGCTTGAGGTAATCGAGTTCGTAGCGCTCGATAGAACTGCGATAGTCCTCGAAGGCCTTGACGTCTTCGGCCCGGCGGGCGGCGCAACGCTCGGCCGCATAACGCTGCGTCTGTTGGCACCACAGATCGAAATCCATGGTGCGAACATTGAACGTCGAGGTGCCAAGGGAAAGATCGCGCCCCGGAGCGGCGGGAAGCGATTGGGCCAAAGCCAATCCACCCGTTCCCGCGAGGGCGAGAGCCACAAGAATCACTCGAGAGTTACGTGCTTTCATGGCCGCCTCCAGGTGACAACCATACGCCCATTCAAAGGTTCCCGAAAGAACGCGGAAAAAACCATCCACTTTGGTTAAGTCCTGTTGAGGCAAACCGCCCGAAGGGGCCTTCCAAGCACCGTCCTAAACACTTTCTTGAGCAATGGGGCCTTAGGGTTGGCGTTCGAAATCCGTATTGGGTCCCTTGCGCTCATGACCTCGTCCGACGAAAGCCGAGCCAGGGAAGCTGGCCAAAAAGTCATCGCGCGCGCCTTAAAAGAGCGACGCCGCTTTCGGCGCGTCAATGTTGCGGTCACCGGCCGCCTTTATATCCCAGCCACCCAGGAAGAGTGCATCTGCACCGTCGAGGATATTTCTCCGGGAGATGCCAGCCTACTTTGTCAATTGCGGGAAGAGCCGAAAGGCCGGGCCGTCATCTATCTCGACACGCTGGGACGCTTTGAGGGCCCGATCGTACGGGCAAAGCGCGGCAGCTTCGTCATGACGTTCACCTGCTCGCTACAGAAGCGGGAAAAGCTGGCCGACCAATTGATGCTGGAGATGAATCGTCATCTCCTCGACGGCGCCGAACTCAGGCGCTTCGACCGGGTCGACGCAAGCACCGGAAGCATCACGCATTTCACGCGCTCGACGGGTGATCAGATCCGCTGCGAAGTGATCGACCTCTCGCTTTCCGGCGTCTCGCTGCGCAGCGAGTTTAGGCCGCCCCTCGGCGAACATGTCCTGATCGGCCACCGAGCTGGCCGTGTGGCGCGCCATCATGAAGATGGGATCGGCATTGAATTCTTGGGGACTTCGCTGGCGCCCGGAAACGGCTCCGAAAGCCAGCCCGCCCATGCTCCATCCCGCCCGCTGGCATCATCGCCCTCGCGCGCTCCGGTTGCGGCCGCGCTGCGGCGCTAGATTCCTCGTTACAGCCTGACCGGAAGGCCGGCGGCAGCAAGCCGTGACTTCGCGTCGCGAATCGTCGCCTCTCCGAAATGGAAGATCGACGCGGCCAGCACCGCGTTTGCCCGCCCCTGGGTCACGCCGGCGACCAGATCATCGAGCGATCCGACGCCGCCCGATGCGATCACCGGCACCGGCACCGCATCGGCGACCGCGCGCGTGAGCTCGAGGTCGTAGCCGCTCTTGGTGCCATCGCGGTCCATCGAGGTGAGCAGGATTTCGCCGGCGCCATAGGCGGTGAGTTTGACCGCGTGTTCGATGGCATCGATGCCGGTGGCGTGGCGCCCGCCATGGGTGAAGACCTCAAACCGCCCGTTCGCCCGTTTCGCGTCGATGGCGGCAACAATGCACTGGCTGCCGAACTTCTCAGCCCCTTCGCGGATGAACTCGGGACGGCGCACCGCCTCGGTGTTGATCGAGACTTTGTCGGCGCCGGCGAGAAGCAGAGCGCGGATATCTTCGATGCTGCGCACGCCGCCTCCAACGGTGAGGGGCATGAAACAGGCCGACGCCGTGCGCCTGACCGCCTCAAGCAGGATAGGCCGCTTCTCGTGGCTGGCCGTGATGTCGAGGAAGCACAGCTCATCCGCCCCCGCGGCATCATAGATGATCGCCTGCTCGACGGGATCGCCCGCGTCGCGCAAGGACACGAAGTTCACGCCCTTTACGACGCGGCCGTCTTTGACATCGAGGCAAGGAATGACGCGGATTTTGAGCATCTCATCGCCCCGCATTGGCGAGCGCAGCGACAGAGAGAAGCGCCCGTCCGCACGCTGCTTCGCCCGGCACCGCGGTGGTCTTCACCAGGGCTTCGGCTTCGTAGAGGTGGGTCAGCGCCTCTTCCAATCTCGCCACCGTCCAGCGCGCGGCCTGGGCGCGGAAGGATGGTTCGCGCGAGAAATGCACCGGAGGCCTGAGCTTCTTCATCGTCAAAGCGGTATTCTTGCCTTCATCGGATTCCACGCGGACCAGAAGCAGCCGCTGGAAATGCGTCATCGCCTGCCGCAGAACGGCGACGGGCGAGGTGCCCGCCGCCCAAAGCCGCGACAGTGAAACGTCGAGCCGGGCATATTCGCCTTCGCCCGCGGCGTCGAAGGTCTCGTCCATACGCAGTTCCGATTCGTCTCCCATCACGGCGCCCACATGGGCCAACGTCACGGTGTTTTCACCCATGGCGTAAAGCGCGAGCTTTTCCAATTCGGAGCGCGTGACCCCGCGGTCCGAACCGAGCCGCGACACCGCGTAGTCCAGCGCATCGGCATCGATGGAAAGCCCCATCTGTTTCAGGGCGGCGCGCACCACCTCCTCAAGCTCGCGTTCGCGGTCGGGATAACAGGCGATTGCGGCGGCATTGTCTGCCTCGTCGAACACCCGGCGCAAGCCGGCGCTCTTCGCAAGCTCGCCCGCTTCGACGACAATCAGCGCGTCTCCCTTGGGCTCCGACAGGAATTGCTCGAACGCCTTCGCCAGCCCATTGCCCGCGCCGCGAACGCGAACGACGCGCCGGCCGCCGATCATGGAAAGCGCCGCCGCCTCGTCCCACAGACGCGCCGGATCGGCGTCGAGCACCGCCTCGTCAAGTTCGGCGACGCGGAAGGGATCGTTGAGATCCGGAACCACGCTTCGTGCAAGGGCACTCGCGCGCTCGCGCACCATGCCTTGGTCGGGACCATAGACGAGGGCCGCGACGAGAGAGGCGGGAGGCCGTGCGACGAAACGGTCGGCCAGATGCGACTTTATTTCCATGTCCGTACAATCACCGGGCGGCCTGATCCGCGGCTCGGCGCAGATAGACCGCGAGTTCGGTGCGGATGCGTTGGGCAACGTCATTGGCGGCACGATTCTTCGCGTCGCGCTCTTCCGTCACCGTCGCATAGAGAAAGGGCGCCGCCGCGACATTGTAAGCGGAGAGCGCCGTCACGTCGCCGCTCTTCACCGGGCTCGTGCTCTCTCGCGGAAGCAGGTCGTAATGGGCTGTGAGCGTGTAATTGTAGCGGGTGATTGCGGTGTTGGACTGCAGAACCACCGCCTCTTCCTTTTCGTTGAGCGTGAGCTTCAACCGGTAGACGGCGCCGTCGGCCTGGCCGGTGGCATTGAAAAGATCGAGCAGGGAATTGCGCAGCTCATAGCCGACGCGTTCTGGAATGGGGTCGACATAGACCGCCGAGAGCGTAGGCGCGACGCGCGGGTCGAGGTCGGTGCGGCCGTAAAGCGGACGAAAGCCGCAAGCAGTGGTTGCCAGAGCCGCGAACAGAAGCAACAGCTTTGCTCCCGATCCCGAAATGCTGCGCGAAATCATCATCATGCCACCACGTTCACGATACGGCCGGGCACCACGATAACACGCCGCGGCGGTTTGCCCTCAAGCGCACGCTGCACCGAATCCAGCGCCAGGGCCGAGCTTTTCACCGATTCCTCTCCAGCTTCGCGCGCAATTTCGATCTCGCCCCGGCGCTTTCCGTTCACCTGAACCGCGATCGTGATCGTGTCGCTCTTCACCAGACGGGGATCGGCATGGGGCCAGCGGGCCATTGCGACCAGCGTCTTATGGCCCAGCGTCTCCCAACAGGTTTCTGCCAGATGCGGCATCATCGGCCCGATCAAGAGTACCATGGTCTCCAGCGCTTCACGTCGCGCCGCGCCACCGGCCGCGCCCGCCGCACCGAACGCGTTGGCGAGCGTATAGATCTGCGCCACGGCGCGATTGAATCTGAGCGCATTCAGATCCTCGGTGACCGCCGCGATGGCGCGATGGGTTGCGCGACGCAGCTCCAGATCCGAGTCCGTCGCCTCCGCTATCGTCGTTCCGGGGAGCGGGAGGCCTTCGGCTTCCGTAATCAGCCGGTAGATGCGCTGCACGAAACGCCAGCAACCCTCGGCGCCTTCCTGGGTCCACTCGATGTCGCGCTCGGGCGGGGTGTCGGAGAGCATGAACCAGCGGATCGTGTCGGCGCCGAAGGCATCAATGATGGTCTCAGGCGCGATCACATTCTTCTTGGACTTGGACATCTTCTCGGACGGGCCGACGGAAACGGGAATGTCCGTGCCGCGCATGAACACGCCGCCATCGCGTTTCTCGACGTCTTCGGGCAACAACCAATCGCCGCCGTCGGCCGCGGCGCGATAGGTCTCGTGACAGACCATGCCTTGGGTGAAGAGGCCCGCGAACGGTTCCTGCACCGTGAGGTTGCCGGCTTTGGCCATCGCGCGGGTGAAGAACCGCGCATAGAGCAGATGAAGCACGGCGTGCTCGACCCCGCCGATATATTGATCGACCGGCATCCAATATCGCGCGGCATCGCGGTTCACCGGATCTTCGGCGTGCGAATCGGTGAAGCGCACGAAATACCAGGACGAATCGACGAAGGTATCGAAGGTATCGGTTTCGCGCGTCGCGCGCCCGCCGCATTTGGGACAGGCCGTGTGTTTCCAGGTCGGATGGAGCGCAAGCGGATTGCCCGGAGAATCGAAGCGCACATCGTCGGGAAGTTTGACCGGCAGATTCTCCGCCGCCACCGGGACGATGCCGCAAGATTGGCAATGAATAACCGGGATGGGACAGCCCCAATAACGCTGCCGCGAAACCAGCCAATCGCGCAGGCGATAATGCACGGTGCGCAGGCCCCTCCCGGCTGCTTCCAGACGCCTGGCGACTTCGGCCTTGGCGTTGTCGACGTCGAGCCCATCTAGAAAACGCGAATTGGCAAGCCGCCCGGGACCGACATAGGCCTCCTCGGGGATCGTGAAACTCTTCGGATCCACTCCTTCGGGAATCACCACGGGCAAAACCGCAAGACGATATTTGCGCGCGAAATCCAGATCGCGCTGGTCATGCGCTGGGCAACCGAAGATCGCACCCGTGCCATAAGCCATCAGCACGAAATTGGCGACATAGACGGGCAGCTCCCAATCGGCGTCGAACGGATGGCGCGCCCTGATGCCGGTGTCGTAGCCGCGCTTCTCCGCGGTTTCGATGGCCTCCTCCGCCGTGCCGCCGGCGCGGCATTCGGCAACGAATTGGGCGAGCTTGGAATCCTTGGACGCCAATTGCTCGGTTAAGGGATGCTCCGGCGAGAGCGCGATGAAGCTTGCGCCGAAGATGGTGTCTGGCCGCGTCGAGAACACCTCTATCGAGGATAGCGGTGCCTTGTTCAGATCGAAAGAAAACCGCAAGCCTTCCGAGCGCCCGATCCAGTTGCGCTGCATGAGACGGACTTTCTCCGGCCAGCGCCCAAGCTGGTCGAGGCCGCCAAGCAGATCATCGGCAAAACTGGTGATCTTGAAGAACCATTGCGAGAGCTTTCGCCGCTCAACCAACGCGCCCGAACGCCAGCCACGGCCTTCGATCACCTGTTCATTGGCGAGCACGGTCTCGTCGACCGGGTCCCAATTCACATCCGCTTCGGCGCGATAGACCAGGCCCATGCGGAAGAAATCGAGAAAGAGGCGCTGCTGGCGCGCATAATATTCCGGATCGCAGGTGGCGAATTCGCGCGACCAATCGACGGCGAGCCCCCGCCCCATCAATTGCTCGCGCATGGCCGCGATGTTCGCGTAGGTCCATTCGCGCGGATGGACGCCCTTCTCCCGCGCGGCATTTTCCGCCGGCAGACCGACC
>JAXDMY010000055.1:0-10683 GCA_034665805.1 Alphaproteobacteria bacterium | reverse complement strand
TCGTACGCGCCCGCGTAAGGGACCGGCACATCCCACACCGTGATATTGCGGCTTTTGGCGTCATACCGAGCGTAACGATTGGCATGGAATTGCGAGAACCATAGGCGATTTTGCGAGTCGATATGTCCCCGCCTCGCGCCGCCCACGCCTACCAGAAGATCGATATACGTCGTCTCCCCCGTTTTGGCGTTCGTGCGCCAGATTTGCCTTTGGTTCGGATTGTTGTCGAGGCTGTAGACATTGTTGTCGAGATCGGTGACCAGTCCGTAAGCGGCAATATCGCGCTTTCCGGGCGGCGGCATGACTTCGTTGAATTGCTTGGTAGCGAGGTCGAATTGATAAAGCTTGTTGGCATGGTCGGGATCGGGGCCGCCATTGGTCTTGGTCCACAATTTCCCGTCGACGTTCGAATGCAGGGCGTCGATCATGGTGAACCGCGTGTCGGCTTTGTTCCAATCGGGCGCCAGGTAGATGGAGACCTTTTCCGTCTTCGGGTCGAGCATGGCGATTTGCGCCTGCCCCATCA
Source organism: Alphaproteobacteria bacterium (assembly GCA_034665805.1). Taxonomy (GTDB): domain Bacteria; phylum Pseudomonadota; class Alphaproteobacteria; order Micropepsales; family Micropepsaceae; genus CAIYRG01. The sequence goes on along the minus strand of JAXDMY010000055.1, from coordinate 10,157 downwards.
TGCCTTCCCAGATGTTGCCATCCTTATCCATCGTGAGCATCAGGCTGCCCGTCGGAAAGCCGGGCTTCGACACGGGAACCGGATAGCGCGTGACCTTGCCGGTCTTGGGATCCAGTTTCGAGATGAATTGGTGCTGGAAATCGGAGAACCAAACATTGCCCGCTTTGTCGAGGAGCGTGTCATGGGGCGCGGCGCCGTCAGGAAGATCATAAGTGGTGATGATGGCCTGAGTGGATTTGCCGGTCGGCCGGGGCTGCGTCTTCAGTTTATAGGGCCAGGTTTCTCCGGAACTGAGATTGATCGAAGCGATGTAGGCGCCCAACTCCGCCTCCGCCTTGGTCGGCGGATGACTCAATATCTCGGATGCGTTCTGATGGAAGAACGGAAAATTGGGAGAAGCATTGGCGCTATGCGCGCCCATGCGGTGCACCGTGCGCGCCATTTCCGAGGCATTGTCCTTGGAAAAGAGCGGACGCTGCAGGCCATGGCAATCCAGACATCTCAGCAAGGCGATTTTCTGCCCGTCCGTGCCCGGCGCGCTTTGAACCCACTCGCTGTTCGACATCTGAAGGGCGAGAATATCCGGCGCGGCCTTCGCGAGCTTAAGGTCGAGTTGCGTGGCGCCACCTGATTGTATCGTTGCCACTGTCGGTTTGAGTGTGTAACCGATGGCGCGCATCGTGATGTCATAGGCACCGGGGGCAAGCCGGCCTTCCGGGAAACTGTACTGCCCTTGCGCGTTGGTGCTGACCGAAACCATGATGGTCGAGCCAGGGCGCTTGGCGCTGACCACAACGCCTTCCATTTTTCCTTCTTGCGGTGAGGATACGGTGCCGGTCAGTGCCGCCGAGCCGTGGCTTTGAGCCATTGCGGGTTGGCTCCCTGCGCCCAAAGCCAACAGGCCGATGCTCCCTATCGCGCCGCAGGACAATCTTAGAATTTTTCCAAGTCGCGTGGCGTTCGTCATCGAACCCTCCGTGGCAGCGCAAGTAGCGGACTCTATTCTCATTCGGCGATCCAGCCGGGAGCCCCGGCACGCCCCGAACGCAAGTGAGATCATAACACCGGCCTGCCGGAACCGCTAAGGCACTTTCCTTAAGGCTTTGGTCCGCAAGAGGGCCAAAACTTCGCTTCTAAGACCCCGGCCCGAATGGTCTGGGTTTCCCAAACCGGCCATGAGTCAAAGGGTTAGACCCTCTTGCACCCCGGAAGATCAGCTATCCGGGCGTCCCGGCGGTTCAGGAAAAATTTCGTCTCTCCCGAACCTTGCTAGTACCAATCACAGTTCGCTTGATTCTATCTGTCAGTTCGAGTCCTGCTCAACCCACGACGGCCAGCCGGTGTCCCACATGATCTTTCGCGCGATGAAAGCGGCCAATGTAGAGAGCGTGGCCCAACTTGTCGCCGTCGGCGGAAGAGAGCGGCACACGCGCATTCGCGCCCGCATCGCCGGGGCCGCGCTCTTGGCTGCGATGATTTGCTTCCCAGCGTTGGGGCAGTCGCTGCAACCGGGATCGTGGGGCGGGACCCCAGACGTGCCCGCAACGGGTCCCGCCGGCTGGTTCTGGGCCCTCGAAGAGTGGCGTCCGACGCTAAGCAGTTCTGACGGACACTTCACGATGTCGTTTCGGGCGCGTTTCCAGTTCGATGCAGGATGGTTCGATCAATCGCAAGACGTCACGTCTGTCACCCCGCAACGCGACGTGCAGTTCAAGGACTTGCGATCCGGCACCATGACGCGCCGTGCCTATCTGGGTGTTGAAGGACGCGCCTTTGGAGAGTTCTCGTACGAGTACCGCATGAACTTTGGCGACACCAGATCCTTCCTGACCAACCCCTTCATCAATATCGCCCGCGTCTCGTACAATGTTGGCGATTTGGCAAATCTTGGTGAATCCCATTTTCGCATCGACGCGGGGCTCATCAGGCCAATCCTTACCTACGAGGATACGACATCCTCAGCCGCCTTGATTTTTCTTGAACGAGCCGATGCGGTGAATGTCGCGACCACCAGTTACGGCGGCGGTACTCCGCGATTGGGTTTTCAACTGACGTTCCAGACACCTGATACCCTACGTCCGGGCGACAATCTTCTCGTTTCCGGAGCGCTTACCGGCCAAAATTCGGTTTCCAACAACACCGCATTCCCCAGCAACGCAACATTCGACGGAACAAAAATTTTCGGTCGCATCGCTTATCGTCTATCTCTCGGCGATTTTGACGGTATCCAGGTCGGCGGCAGCGCTTCACGGATAGTTTCGGTCGGTGGGAGCGGTGCAGCGGATGGCGCGCACATTGTGACGCTGCAGGACCATCCTGAAATCCGCGTCGACGGCCACCGTCTGGTCAGCACCGGTGAGATATCGGCGAAGGGTGGGTCATTGTTGGGATTGGAAGCGGTCGGGAATATCCGGGATGTCTATATCTCTGGTGAATTCTACGAGTTTGGAGTCGACCGCGCGCCGAATTGCGCGGGTTGCGTCATTTCAGGCGACCCTAGCTTTTCCGGCTGGTATGTCACGGCCTCGTGGGTGCTTACGGGCGAACGAAGGATCTATCAGCCGGTCGCAACCAACAGCAGCTTCGCAACATTCACAAATCCCCACCTTGCAACGGCCTTTTCGTTCGACGGCCGCGACTGGGGAGCCTGGGAAATTGCTGCGCGTTACAGCGATCTTGACTTGAACTGGCATGCCGGCACGCTTCAGACCACATGCGCGGGTGCGTTCATCGGCTGTATTCGCGGCGGGGAAGAAAAAATCTGGACCTTCGGCCTGAACTGGTACCTCAGCAACAATATCCGCATGCAGTTCGACTACATGGCGATTGACGTCAACAAGTTGAACGCCTCAGGCCAGCAAATTGGCCAGGTACTCGGCGCGATCGGAACTCGGCTGCAATTGACGAACTAACCTCAAAAAAGTCGCTCGGCTATGGGAATCCATCACCTGGCGGCCGAACCGCCGCAGGATTACGTCCAAGTTCGATCTTGCCAGTTCTCGCTTGTACCGCGACGCTCTCGCCGCCAAGATGACGGCCTCGCAGGTCCCTGAAGCGCAGAAGCTCGCGCGCGAGTGGAAGCCGAAGTGACGCTCGGGCATCATACGCTTTGAGGAGCGCTGCGAGGGAGGGAGAGAGACATGACCATACCGGAATTCGAGACGGATCGCCGGGGTCTGATAGGTGCGACGCTGGGCGCGCTGACGATCGCTGCAACGTCCATGGCGGCCGCGGCTCCGGCCGCGAAAACCACCTCTACGATCCGCAAAGCGCGCCCCCCGCGCGGCAGCTTCGGCATTGTCCTGCCGGGCATCAAGCGCACCGCCTTTCTCAACGTGCCCGCCGGAATGAGTCCGCCCGCGTTCCAGGATCACTGGATCGGGACCTACGCGCCCGGATTGCGGACGCGGGGAGCGCGGTCGATCATCTTCAATCTGATCGATAAGGAGCATACTCCCGACAAGCGCTTCGATGCCGTGACCGAGATGGTCTTCGACAGCGATGGGGCCTACGAGCAGGAATACCTCGGCCCGCGCACCGCCTATTCGGAGGAGGCCGAACACACGATGCCGCCGGTCGTGATCGTGAGCCGCCAAATCGGCATCCGTGAATTCGATCCAGGCCGGCCGATTCCGGCGGTCAAGCGGTTTGGCGTGCTCCGGCGCAAGCCCGAACTGACCACCGACTCGCTCGCACTGGCATGGCGCAACGACCATGCGCCTCTCTTCGCGGCCAACGACCATTTGCGCCGTTACTATGTCAACCTGACCGACCGGACCTACGCTCCGGACGTGCCGTGGGATGGATATGCCGATATCTGGTGGGACGACTTCGCCAGCACCACGCTGCATTCGGATCCCCGTGTGCCGATACCGGACTCCGACGCCGCAGAGGTGATGTACATGTTCATGACGCCCAAACTGGTGACCTGACGCGCACGTGCATGGCAGCGGACATTTGGCATTGGACAACGCCGTCTCGCAAGTCCGCGCAAAATACGGCCTCCATCGTGAACGTTTGAATCAAACAAGAATTAAGGTTGAGGATTTTTCTTCCTGGCCTCGCAAGAACTTTGGCTTAGAACAGTTTGATGACGTTTGTAGACAAATTCGCACCGATTTAGATGCGCATTTGGATGAGATCGTAGGAGCCCGCAGATGCAACTGTCCTCTACCTTTTCGGTACTCGCCACCTGCCTTGCGGTCGTCTTTTGGGTGATTGGGGTCACCCATCTCTTGGGCCCGCGCTTCCTGCGCGATGCTTTCGAGAAGTGGAACTACGGAACGCTGGCGCGGCTCGTCACCGGTACTCTCGAGGTCGTGGCGGCTCTGATGCTCGCGCATCCCGAGCTGCGCGGATGGGGCATCGCCCTCGCGGCGCTCATCATGTTCGGCGCCGTCATCACGCTTCTGAGCCACGAGCAATATCTCTGCGCGGTTCCCAGCATCGCGCTTATGGTGGCGCTTGTCCCGGCGATGCTCGCTGTTCCGCGCGCGGACCATCAGTTGCACTACGCCACGATGGAAACGGTCTTAAGCCAGCAAGTCGCGCAGAACGGCCACTCGCTCTGATCTTCCCGAAAACGGACGCTCATCGCCCGGCGGCGATGTCCGGCAGACCCCGGGTTTGAACCGGGGGAATCCGGACAGTGGGGAACCCTACCCTATTGCTTGGCTTTCGCCTGCCACAGCCCCAGCACGCCACCCGTCGGATCCTGGATGATGGAGAACGAACCCATGCCGGGAACTTCGGAGACGTCGCGAATGATCTTGGCGTCCAGGGTTTTCGCTTTTTTTGTTGCGGCCACGACATTGTCGACCAGCACATAGGGAACCCAGGCCGAAGGCTGACCCGGCATCGGATGTTTCATCATGCCGCCGCCGGTTCCCTCACCCACTTTGATCATGGTGTAGGTCATGCCGCCGCCCATATCGGCATCTTCCAATTTCCAATCGAACAGCGACCCATAAAAGGATTTCGCCTGTTTGACGTCCGTTGTGACGAGTTCGACATGCACAAAGGGATTTCCCATGATGGCCTCCAAACTGTTGATCTGAAAATGCAACAACGCGAGCGACCATCGATCGTTCCGATGACAATCGCGCGACGGCAAAGGTTCCGTCCGTGATCGCCTAGCGGGGTAGATCTGAGGAACCCATCAGAAATTGATCGACCGCACGCGCGGCTTGGCGGCCTTCGCGGATCGCCCATACCACCAATGATTGTCCGCGGCGCATGTCGCCGCAGGAAAAAATCTTATCCACCGATGTTTGGTAATTCACGACATTCGCCTTGACGTTGCCGCGGCCGTCCAATTCGACGCCCGCCTGGTCCAGCAGTCCACGCTTGCGCGGGCCGACGAATCCCATCGCCAGAAGCACGAGATCGGCCTTCAGCGGGAAACTGCTGCCTTCCATTTCCTTCATCTGGAAACGGCCGGAAGGATCCTTCACCCACTCGACCCGCACGCATTCCAGCGCCTCAATTCTGCCCTTGGCTCCGATCGCGCGCTTGGTCAAGACCGCCCAATCGCGGTCGCAGCCCTCTTCCTGCGAGGATGACGTGCGCATCTTCAGCGGCCAATCGGGCCAGGTCAGCGCCTTGTTTTCCTTCTCGGGCGGCTGCGGCAAAATCTCGAGCTGCGTGATCGACGCCGCGCCCTGCCGGTTCGCAGTGCCGATGCAGTCCGAGCCCGTATCGCCGCCGCCGATGACGATGACATGCTTGTCCTTCGCCGTGATGGTGCCGCGTGGCGCAGCGCGGTCCTCGTCGTCGCCCGCGACGCGCTTGTTCTGCTGCGTGAGATAGTCCATCGCGAAATGGATGCCGGTCAGCTCGCGGCCCTGCACTTCCAGATCGCGTGGGGCTTCGGCACCACAGGACATCACGATGGCATCATAGCTTTCCATTAGCGATTTCACCGAAATGGTGACACCCACTTCCACGCTCGGGCGGAACTCGACGCCTTCGGCCTCCATCTGGCGCATGCGGCGGTCGATGTGCCGCTTCTCCATCTTGAAATCGGGAATGCCGTAGCGCAGCAGCCCGCCGACACGGTCGCTCTTTTCGAACAAGGTTACCGCGTGCCCCGCGCGCGCCAATTGCTGCGCGCAGGCGAGCCCCGCCGGACCCGAGCCGATCACGGCGACGCTCTTTCCGCTCTTTTTCGGCGCGAGATAGGGATGTATCCAGTTCTCCTCCCAGCCGCGATCGACGATCTCGCATTCGATGGTCTTGATGGTCACCGGATTGTCGTCGATGTTGAGCGTGCAGGACGCCTCGCAAGGCGCAGGACAGATGCGGCCGGTGAATTCCGGAAAATTGTTGGTGGAGTGCAGAGTTTCCAGCGCCATTTGCCACTGATCGCGATAGACCAAATTGTTCCAGTCGGGGATCATGTTATTGACCGGACAGCCGGTGTGGCAGAACGGGATGCCGCAATCCATGCAGCGCGCCGCCTGCATCGCCACCTCCCCATAGGGCAGCGGCTTGACGAATTCCGTCCAGGTCTTTTTGCGCGCGTCGGCCTTTTCATAGCCGCGATCGTGGCGCGCGATTTCGATGAAGCCGGTCGGTTTACCCATGATGCAGCCAAACAATTTCAGGATTTGCGTTCGTCGGGAAGGGTCCAGTAAGCCATCTCACAGCTGCGGGCATTACTCCGCCGCCTGCATCGCGCGTTCTCTTTCCAGATCCTTCAGAGCGCGGAAATAATCCGCCGGCATCACCTTGACGAAATGCTTGAGCGCATCGTCCCAAGTCTCGAGCAGCATGCGGGCCCGTGCACTGCCGGTATAGAGAAGATGGCGCTCGATCAGGATGAGCAGGCGCTCGGCATCGAAACGCAGCATGTCGCCCAACCCGCTGTCATAGGCGGAGATCGAACGCTGCCGGGGCCGCTCTGGGTCGTCCAGCGCGCCCGATGACGGCGCGATGGCTTCGAGCTTCACCATCGCGTGGTTGCACAGATCGCGGAACCGGCCCCTGGGGTCATAGACATAGGCGATGCCGCCCGACATGCCGGCAGCGAAATTGCGCCCCGTATCGCCCAAAACGGCAACGACGCCACCGGTCATATATTCGCAGGCATGATCGCCGGTGCCTTCCACGACCGCGACGGCGCCCGAATTGCGCACCGCGAAGCGTTCGCCCGCGACGCCTTCGAAATAGGCCTCGCCCGCGATGGCGCCGTAAAGCACCGTATTGCCGATGATGATGTTCTCGGTCGGATCGCGGCGCGCTTGTTTGGGCTGGCGCACCACCACGCGCCCCCCCGAAAGTCCCTTGCCGACATAGTCATTGGCATCGCCCACAAGATCCAGGCTGACGCCGCGCGCCAGGAACGCGCCGAAACTCTGCCCCGCGGTGCCGGTGAGCTTGACCGCGATGGTATCCTCGGGGAGACCCGCATGGCCGTAGCGTTTGGCGACCTCGCCCGAGAGCATCGCGCCCACGGTGCGGTTGACGTTGCGGATGGACCGCTCGACCCGCACCGGCTCGCCTTTTTCCAGGGCCGGTTTCGCGGCAGCGATGAGTTCGTGATCGAGCGCCTTTTCCAGCCCGTGGTTCTGCTTTTCGCAATTGTAGATCGCGACACCGGGCTTCGCCGGCATTTGATACAGCACTTTGGTGAGGTCCACCCCACCCGCCTTCCAATGGGACAGCACGCGTGCCGTATCGATGCGGTCCACGCGTCCGATCATCTCGTTGAAGGTACGGAATCCGAGCTGCGCCATGATCTCACGCAGCTCTTCGGCAACGAAGAAGAAGTAATTGATCGCGTGCTCGGGCGTGCCGGTGAATTTTTTGCGTAAGACCGGATCCTGCGTCGCCACACCCACCGGGCAGGTGTTGAGGTGGCATTTGCGCATCATGATGCAGCCGAGCGCGATCAAGGGCGCGGTCGCGAAGCCGAACTCATCGGCGCCGAGCATCGCACCGATGGCGACGTCGCGGCCGGTGCGCAAACCGCCGTCCACCTGGACGGCAATCCGTCCGCGCAAGCCGTTCAGCACCAGCGTCTGCTGCGTCTCGGCGAGCCCGATCTCCCAGGGGGAGCCGGCATGGGTGAGCGAGGTCAGGGGCGAAGCGCCCGTGCCGCCCTCATACCCTGCGATGGTCACATGGTCGGAGCGCGCTTTGGAAACGCCGGCGGCCACCGTGCCGACGCCGACTTCGGAAACGAGCTTCACCGAAATGCGCGCGCGCGGATTGGCATTCTTCAGATCGTGGATGAGCTGCGCCAGATCCTCGATGGAATAGATGTCGTGATGCGGCGGTGGCGAGATCAGCCCGACGCCCGGCGTCGAATGGCGTACCTTGGCGATGTCCTTGCTCACCTTATGGCCCGGCAATTGACCACCTTCGCCGGGCTTTGCCCCTTGCGCGATCTTGATCTGCAGATCATCGGCATTGACGAGATATTCGATGGTCACGCCAAACCGGCCCGACGCCACCTGCTTGATAGCGGAGCGCATGGAATCGCCGTTGGGGAGCCGTTTGTAGCGGTCCGACTCTTCGCCGCCCTCGCCCGTGTTCGACCGGCCGCCGATGCGGTTCATGGCGATGGCAAGGGTGGTGTGGGCTTCACGGGAAATGGAGCCGAAGCTCATCGCACCCGTCGAGAAGCGCTTGACGATTTCGGACGCAGGTTCAACCTCGTCCAACGCAAGCGGCTTGTCGGCCCATTTGAACTGCATCAGCCCGCGGATGGTGAGCAGCCGCTCGTTCTGTTCATTGATGCCTTGCGCGTAGGCCTTGTAGTCGTCCGGCAGATTGCCGCGCACCGCATGCTGCAGTTTCGCCACCGAGTCCGGCGTCCAGGCATGATCCTCGCCGCGGATGCGGAAGGCGTAATCGCCGCCGACATCGAGCATGCTGCGGTAGATCAGGCTATCGCCATAGGCGTCCTTGTGCCGGCGCACACATTCCGCGGCGATCTCTTTCAGACCGATGCCTTCGATGGGTGTCGCGGTACCGGTGAAATATTTCTCGACGAAGCCGGAGGAAAGTCCCACCGCATCGAAGATCTGTGCGCCGCAATAGGATTGATAGGTCGAGATGCCCATTTTGGACATCACCTTCAAAATGCCCTTGCCGACCGCCTTGATGTAGTTCTTCTGCATGTCATAGGGCTTGACCGGCAGCCCCATCTGCATGCGGACCTGCTCCAGCGTCTCGAATGCGAGATAGGGATTGATCGCTTCGGCGCCGTAACCCGCCAGCGCGCAGAAATGGTGCACCTCGCGCGCTTCGCCGGTCTCGACCACCAGACCCGTCTGCATGCGCAAGCCTTGGCGGATCAAATGATGATGCACGGCCGCCGTCGAGAGCAACGCCGGAATCGGGATGCGATCGGCCGAAACCGTGCGGTCGCACAGGATGAGGATGTTGTTGTCGGCGAGCACCGAATCGGTGGCTTCGCGGCAAATGCGGTCGACGGCTCTTTCCAGCCCATCGGCGCCTTCGGAGGCGGGCCAGGTGCAGTCGAGCGTGGCGGTGCGGAAGGCGCCGTCCAGCAATTCGGAAATCGCGCGGATCTTTTCCAAATCCGCATTGGTCAGCACGGGCTGGGTGACTTCCAGACGCTTATGCGAGCCCGCATCGCGCCCGAACAGGTTCGGCCGCGGCCCGATAATCGAGACGAGCGAGGTCACCAATTCCTCGCGAATGGCGTCGAGCGGCGGGTTCGTCACCTGCGCAAAGTTCTGGTGGAAATAATTGTAGAGCAGCTGCGGGCGCTTGGAGAGCACCGCAATCGGCTTGTCGGTGCCCATCGAGCCGACAGGATCATCCCCTTCCTTCGCCATCGGCTCGAGGAAGAATTGGATGTCCTCCTGGGTGTAGCCGAAGGCCTGCTGGCGATCGAGCAACGCCGAGGGCTCGTTGGAAGCGGCGATCAGCGGCGTCTCGGGCAGATCGGGCAGCTCATGCAGCTTGAACTGCGTGTGCTTCAGCCATTCCTCATAAGGCTCGGCCTCCGCAAGCATGCGCTTGATCTCTTCGTCCTCGATGATGCGGCCCTGCTCGGTGTCGATGAGCAGCATCTTGCCGGGCTGCAGCCGCCATTTGCGGATGATCTTCTCTTCAGGGATAGGAAGCACGCCGCATTCCGAGGCCATCACGACGTGGTCGTCGTCCGTGACGATGAAGCGCGC
>JAXDMY010000054.1:0-2695 GCA_034665805.1 Alphaproteobacteria bacterium | reverse complement strand
GCATAGAGCGCGCAGAGATGGCCGCGAACACGCTTTGGGGCGAAGACCGAAGCGGCATAACGGTCGTAATCCGATTTGCGGATGATATCTTCGCAGGGCTCGAAATTCTGCGACACAGCGTTCCCCTCCAAAAGAACAGGGCCGCCCGGACGAGCGGCCCTGTCGCACCCCCCGGGGACGCACCTATGCCAGGTGCGGTGCTGCAACCATGCAGAACAGCATGGGTACCGACAACATCGTATTGGTGCGCGAGAACAGACCGGCCGTGCGCGCGGCCTTGGCTTTTTCGGCCGCCGGCAAATCCGGATAGGCATTGGCGATGTTCAGCGCCTTCTGCTGGTTCGGCCAGATGATGAACCAGACATTGAACCACATGATGCTGCCGAGCCACATGCCGATGCCGATCAGGATCACTTTGAGATCGATGAAGCCCTCGATCGCGTCAAGGGTGATGGCGGGCAACAGATAGCCGTTCAACGCCGCCAGAATGAGCCCGAAGCCGATCGTCGCCATCGCGCCCCAGCGAAACCAGAACAGCGCCTGCGGCGCGATGAAGCGCGACACGCCGCCTTTCAGCTCGTCGGGGATCTTGGGCATGGTCGGGGTCTGAACGAAATTGAAATACCACAGCATCCCGATCCACATGATGCCGGAAATAATGTGGAACCAGCGCACCAGGAACGGCCAGAAAACGTAATTGTTGAATTCGGTCTGGGTCAGATAGATCAGGAACACCACAAAGGCGAGCACGAAGCCCGCAATCACGGTATTCCGAAGATTGGAGAGAATGCTGGCTATCATGTTTATCCCCTCGCGCCCCCTTATAATTGTTGTGAAATTATACCATTCGGCGGGATTGCAATACCAAAAGCAGAGCCGGCCCGCGATATGGGCGGGCGCTGTGGATTTGCTGCAACCCTTATTGCTTCCCTTTAGAGCGTAAGTGCCTTGGGCCGCATCCGCCGCAGCCAGGTCACGACGATCAGGCGCGTGACCATGACGGCGGTGAAGAAGGAGGTGATGACGCCAAGACCGAGCGTCACGGCAAAGCCGCGCACGGGTCCTGTGCCCACCGCATAAAGGATGGCCGCGGCGATGACGTGCGTCATGTTGGTGTCGGTGATGGTCGCCGTCGCCCGCCGGAAGCCGGCATCGATGGCGGCGATGACCGTCTTACCCCCATGCATCTCCTCGCGAATACGTTCATAGATCAGCACATTGGCGTCGACCGCCATGCCCATGGTGAGCACCATGCCGGCGATGCCGGGCAGGGTCAGCGTCGCCTGCAAGGCGGTGAGAACCGAGATCAGCAGGACCATGTTCACGGCCAGTGCGATGGTGGCAAACACACCGAAGAGGCCGTAGGTCAGAATGATGAAAGTCACCACCGCTACCAGCCCGCCGATAGCGGCGAGCTTGCCGGCCTGGATCGAATCCGCGCCCAGCTCGGCCCCCACCGTGCGCTCCTCGATCACGCTGAGAGCGGCGGGAAGCGCGCCGGCATTGAGCAGAATGGAAAGGTCGTTGGCGGTCTCCAGGGTGAAATTGCCTGAAATCTGTCCCGCGCCGCCAAGAATGGGCTCGCGGATCACGGGGGCCGAGATCACCTTGTTGTCCAGGACAATGGCGAAGGGGCGGCCGACATTGGTCTTGGTGACGTCGCCGAACTCGCGCGCGCCGCGGGTGTCGAAGCGGAAATTCACCACCGGCTCACCGCCGCGCGAATCGAACCCGGAGCTGGCCTGCTCCAGCCGGTCGCCCGAGACCATCACCCGGCGCTGGACCAGATAGGGGCTGGTCTGCTGGCCCGCCTTGTCGGTTTCGTAGAGCAGCTCGTCGTCGGGCGGCACCCGCCCTTTCAGCGCGTCCTGGACGTTGCCGTTCGCGTCGACCAGGCGGAACGTCATCTTCGCCGTGGTGCTGAGCACGCGCTTCAATTCTTCGGGATTTTTGAGGCCCGGCACCTGCACCAGGATGCGATCCGTGCCCTGCTGCTGGATGGTCGGCTCGCGCGTTCCGAGCGCATCGATGCGCCGCCGCACCACTTCGATGGACTGGCTGACGATCTGCGACTGCATCTGGCGCTGATAGGCCGGCGACATGCGCAAGCTGAAATTGCCCTGCCCGTCATCGGTCATGTCGTATTGCGCGGAGCCGAGGCCGAGGAACGTCCCCGGCGGCGAGGCGATATCTTGCAGGATCTTGCGCGCTGCATCGAGCTGAGAGGGCTCCGCGACATGGATGCTGACGGATTCCCGTGCGGCGTCGAGACCCGTGTAGTTGATAGTGGGACGGGCGCGCCGGAGGGCCGCGCGAATATCGCCGCGCATCGTTTCCATCCGCTCTTTCACCACGCCTGGCATATCCACTTCGAGCAGCAGATAGGAGCCGCCCTGCAGATCGAGACCGAGATTGATGGTGGATTTGGGAAGCCAGCCGGGCATCACGCCCCGTACGCGGTCGGGGACGAAATTGGGGAAAGCGAAGAGGAACCCGAACAGAAGGATGCTAAGGACGGTGATGGTTTGCCAGCGGCCGATATAGATCATGGGAGTCCTCTTGGCGGCTCTCGCCGCAACCTAGTCCCGATTCCGAAATTCGCTTCATCTCTATATAACTCTCCTGGCGAATTTCGGAATCGAAGGACACTAGCAAATCATTGAATCCTAGTGTCGTTTTTGTTAAGAAGTTAGCC
>JAXDMY010000053.1:0-5072 GCA_034665805.1 Alphaproteobacteria bacterium | reverse complement strand
CGTGTGGCTGTTGCGCTTGGCGCATGCGCCTTTCTTGCCGCGCCCGCTTTGCGCGCGCAGCCGTCCGGCGATTTCTACAAAGGCAAGACAGTCACGCTGGTGGTGAGCTCGAGCGCGGGCGGCGGCTACGACATCATGTCCCGGACAATCGCGAAATATCTGGGAAGCCATCTGCCCGGGAACCCGCGCGTCGTGGTGCAGAACATGCCGGGCGCCGGCGGCATCGTGGCGATGAATTATCTCTACACCAACGCGCCGAAGGACGGCACGATGTTGGGCGCGATGCAGAACAATACGCCATTCGAACCTCTGCTCGGGACGCGGGAAGCCAAATATGATCCGACCAAGTTCAACTGGCTGGGCTCACCGAGCACGGAAGTCGGGTTGATCGCCGTCTGGCGCAATGTTCCGGTGAATAAGCTCGCCGATTTGAAGCGGCGCGAGATCACCGTCGGCTCGTCGGGTGCCAATTCCACGCCCAGTTTCTATGCCCGCCTGATCAACGAGACGCTTGGCACGAAAATGCGGATCGTCGTCGGCTATCCCGGAATGAACGAGGTCTATTTCGCCATGGAGCGGGGTGAGGTCGACGGATTTCCCAGCCTCTTCTACAATACGCTGAACACCATTCGTCCGGGCTGGCGCAAGGAAAAGAACATCAAGCTCATTCTGCAATATGGGCTGGAGAAGGAACCCGAAATCGCCGAGGTGCCGAGTGCATTGGACCTCGTCACCGATCCCGAGGACAAATTGCTGCTGCAGGCGAGCCTCGCCGAAGTGACACTCGGCCGGCCCTATCTGATGCCGCCGAATGTGCCGCCTGATCGCGTGGCCGCCATGCGCAAGGCGTTGGAGGACACGTTCAAAGACCCGGCATTTCTCGCCGATTCAAAACGTATGTCGCTTGGCGTAAGCTCGCCTCGCACGGGCGCTCAAATCCAGCGCCTCATCGAAGAAACCTATCGTACGCCCCCCAAAATCGTCGAACGGCTGAGAAAGCTGTCGCTGCATTAGGAAAGTGAGAGGCATGGCAAAGCTTGCGCGGCTCGAAAGACATTTGAGCGCCGGCAGTACCGGGCTCATTCTGTTCGACGCGCTGAACGGCTATCTGCATCCGAACAATCCGGCCAAGGTGCAGTTTCTAGCCGAACGGAACATCATCGGGAACCTGCAGCGCCTGCTCCAAGGCGCGCGCAAGGTCGGCATGACGGCGTTTTATCCCTCTGGCGCGCATGCGCCAGACGGGTCGGATTCGGTGGACCGCCTGACCGATACGGACATGGACCTGGGGCAAGGCGGCAGCGCGGATCAGCCGATCCGGCCGCATTTCCACGCGGGGTCGCGCGACGCGGAAATCGCCCCAGAGCTGACGCCGGCCAAGGACGATGTCATGGTGCCCAAGCAGCGCTGGAGCTCGTTCTTCCAGACCAATCTCGATCTTCAGCTTCGCGCGCGCGGCATCGGTACCATCGTGATCGCTGGCGGCTCGACAGATGTGGGAATTGCGAGCACCGTATTCGCCGCGCGAGATCTGGATTATGGCATCGTGGTGGTGCGCGACGCCTGTTATTCCACTCGCGGGACGAACAATGATTTCTTCATGGATCGCGTTTTTCCCCGCATGGGGCGCGTGATGAGCGTCGATGAAGCGGTCGCCCTCATGACGCGGTGATGGAATCATGGCTGAGATCGCGACCAACGAAGACATCGAATGCCCGGGGGGAATGCCGGCCTTTCTTGCCTATCCGAAAGCGCCCGGACGGCATCCCGTGGTCGTGCTGATGCATGAGCGTTACGGCCTGGTGGCGCATGCCAAGGATCTGGCACGGCGCTGCGCCGCGGATGGCTATGTGGTCCTGGCCCCGAATTTCTTTTTCAGACATCCGGACCAGAAGACGTTGAACGCCGGCAATATGCGTTACGACATGACGGACCCGGAATCCGTTACGCTCTTGAAATCGGCCTTGGCGGCGGCGAGGAACATGTCGTTCGCGGATATGAGCAAAGTCGCGGTCGCGGGTTATTGCCAGACCGGGCGGCACCCGCTTGTCCTGGCCGCAGAGGAGAAGATACAGGCCGTAATCGTCTGGTATGGCGCCGCCTCCAGGCGCGAATGGGAGGTGAACACCATCCAGCCGCGGCCGCTGGACGACCTCATCGCGAAAATCGACTGCCCGGTGTTTGGCGCATTCGGGTCCGACGATCACCTCATCTCCATCGACGATGTGGGCCGTTTCCGCGCCTCACTGGAAAACCATAAAAAATCCTACGACATTCACCTTTATGCGGGCGCGCCGCATGGCTGGCTGAACGACACCATGCCGGGCCGCTATCGCAAAGCGCAGGCGGATGCTGCGTGGGCGGCGCAGCAGCGTTTTCTCAAACAGGTGTTCGCCGGGGAATGGCCCCCGGCACGCGTGTGCTGGCGCTTCGAATGCGAATTCGGCACGGATTACGATTTTTCCAAGAATGTGCGGCAGGAATAGATGAGCCCGGCATCTTTCGCGCGCCATGATGACGATTCCGCAGCCCGGATTGCCCACGCGCTTGCGCGTGGCGAAGAAGGACACGGCCTGTCGCGGGAGGACGCGCTTCTTCTCATGGAGGAGGCGCCGCTTGAACCACTGCTTCTCGCGGCAGCATCGCTGCGCGACCGGCTGAAAGGCAAGATCGTCAGCTATTCGAAAAAAGTCTTCATCCCGCTGACCCATCTGTGCCGCGACTATTGTGGCTATTGCAAGTTTCGAGCCGATCCGGTGACGGGGCGCGCGGCCTATATGAACCCGGACGAGGTGCTCGCCGTCGCCGAAGCGGGCGCCCGTGCGGGCTGCAAGGAAGCGTTGTTCAGCCTAGGCGATCAGCCGGAGCGGATTTTTCCCGAAGCGCGCGAATTCCTGACCAAGCTCGGGTTCGCGCGTACCCTGGACTACCTCGCCGCCATGACGGAATTGGTGTTCGAGAAAACGGGCCTCCTTCCCCATTCCAATCCCGGCCTGATGGGGCGCGAAGATTTGAGCCGTTTGCGCGAGACCAATGTCAGCCTGGGCCTGATGCTGGAATCGATCAGCCCGCGGCTTCGGCACAAGGGTGCCGCCCATTGGCGCGCGCCGGACAAGGCGCCGGCGCTCAGGCTGCGCACCATCGAGGAAGCGGGACGGCAGAACATCGCGTTCACCACAGGCCTGTTGATTGGCATCGGCGAGACATTGGAAGAGCGCGTCGACTCGCTCTTCGCGATTCTGGACCTGCATGCGCGCTACGGACACATCCAGGAGGTGCTGATCCAGCCCTTCCGTGCCAAAACCGATACGCGCATGGCCTCGGCGTCCGAACCTTCGGTGGAGCAACTGCAGCGCACGCTGGCGGTGGCGCGGCTGATTCTGACCGACATCAATGTGCAATCGCCCCCGAACCTCGTATCGGGGGATTATCCGCAGCTTCTGGCGGCCGGGATCAATGATTGGGGCGGAATTTCGCCGGTGACGCGCGACTTCATCAATCCGGAAGCCGCCTGGCCGCAGATTCCCATTCTGGATCAGCGCACCCGGACGGCCGGATTTGTGTTGCGGGAACGGCTTGCGATTTATCCCGAATTCGCGCGCTCGCGCAGGTTTATCGATAAGCGCCTGATCCCCCAGCTGGACAAACAGCGCAGCGGCGATTTCTATGCCCGCGAGGATGCATAAATCAACATGGCCATGAACCCCGTCTGGCAGGACGTCTCTTATGAGGGTGCGTTGGCGCGCGCGACGTTGCCTGTCGCTGCGCTGCTCGACAAGGCGCTCAACGGCGGTGAGATGGGATTCGACGACGGGCTAGCGCTCGGCTCGGTGCGGGGCGATGATCTCGTCGCTTTGGTGAAAGTCGCGGACGAGCTTCGCCGCCGCACCCTCGGCGATGCCATCACCTATGTGGTGAACCGCAATCTCAACTTCACCAATGTGTGTTTTGTGGGTTGCGCGTTTTGCGGTTTCTCCCGCGGGCCCAAAGCGAAGGACGCCTATTTCCATTCGACCGAGACGCTGCTGGCGAAGTCGCGGGATGCCGTTGCGCTCGGCGCCACGGAACTATGCATCCAAGGCGGACTGCCCCGCGATCTCAAAGGGGATTATTACGCGCAATTGCTGCGCGACATCCATGCGGCGCTGCCCGAGCTGCATTTGCATGCTTATTCTCCCATGGAAATCTCCTATGGCGTGGAGAAGACGGGGCTTTCGCTGACCGAGCATCTACTCTCGCTCAAGGAAGCCGGCATCGGCAGCATCCCGGGGACAGCGGCGGAAATCCTGGACGATGAGGTGCGCGGCGATCTCAGTCCCAACAAGCTGACAGTGTCGCGCTGGATCGAAGTGATCCGCACCGCGCACGGGTTGGGCATCCCCTCGACATCGACCATGATGTATGGCCATACCGAACGGCCCGAGCATTGGGTGCGGCACATGCTGCTGTTGCGCGATATCCAGAAGGACACCGGCGGCTTCAGCGAATTCGTGCCGCTCGGCTTTATTCATTCCGAAACGCGCCTATACCGCAAAGGCCATGCACGCGCCGGCGCGACATTCGACGAGCATCTGGTCGTGCACGCGCTGGCGCGGCTCCTGCTCAACAATCACATCCCGAATTTGCAGGTGTCCTGGGTGAAACTCGGATTCCCGGGCGCCCTTGCCTGCCTCCAAGCCGGAGCCAATGATTTCTCCGGCACCCTGATGGAAGAGAGCATCTCCAAGGCGGCGGGGGCCGATTACGGCGAGTCCGTTCTGCCTGGTGAGTTGCGCGCGATGATCCGCACCATCGGCCGCGTGCCGGCCGAGCGCTACACGAATTACGACATCCGCCGGTTGTTTCCCGATGCCGATTCGGACGAGCACCTGCCGGTCGAGCGCATGGCGGCGGCATCGGGTTCCATGCCGCTGGGTGTCGGCTACTGAAGATGAAAATCGCGGCCCTCGCCGGCGGCGTAGGCGGATCGAAACTCGTCCTCGGTCTGTATCGGGTGATGTACCCGCGCGACCTGACGGCGATCGCGAACACCGGCGACGATGTCCTGATGCATGGGCTTCACGTTTCGCCCG
>JAXDMY010000052.1:0-14690 GCA_034665805.1 Alphaproteobacteria bacterium | reverse complement strand
CCGTACGCGGGGTGCACAATTTCGGCGCCGGCGATGTCGTCGAGATCGAATTTGCCGATGGCGTGACCGAACTCATTGCTTTCAGCGATGCCAATGTGCCGGCTGTCGATATCGCCGCGGGCCGGATGGTGATCGCGCTCGCGCCCGATGCGGAAGGCGAAGGCGAGCAATGACTCTGATTGCACGCATTTCCCCCTCACCCGCTCGGGATTGGCACGACACGCCAACCCCTCGCTCCCTCTCCTCCAAGGGGGGAGAGGGCCGGGGTGAGGGGGCAGCGCGTCAACGGGGAGGGCCTGTGCCATGACGTGGCGCGCTTCGGTCCTGACGCTCTTTCCCGAGATGTTTCCGGGCCCGCTCGGCGCCTCGCTCATAGGCAAGGCCCTGACCGATGGCCTCTGGGCGCTGGAAACTCACGACATCCGCGAGCACGGCATCGGCCGCCACAGGACCGTTGACGACACGCCCTCGGGTGGCGGCCCCGGCATGGTGATGCGCGCCGACGTAGCCGCCGCCGCCATCGATGCGGTGCGGAGAGCTGATGCGGCCCCCCGGCCGCTGATCTACCTCACTCCGCGCGGTAAGCCACTGACCCAGCTCCGGGTGAAGGAACTTGTCCATGGCCCCGGAATCCTCCTCTTCTGCGGCCGCTTCGAAGGGCTCGATGAGCGGGTGATCGCGGCCCGAGACATGGAGGAGATTTCGCTCGGAGATTTCATTTTGGCGGGGGGCGAAATCGCCGCCATGGCGCTGATCGAGGCCTGCGTCAGGCTGCTGCCCGGCGTGATGGGCGCGCAAGCTTCCCTTTTCGAGGAAAGCTTTGAGAACCTCCTGCTTGAATACCCGCATTATACCAGGCCGCAAAGCTTTGAAGGCATGGAGATTCCCGCCATTCTCACGGGCGGCAACCATGGCGATATCGCGCGCTGGCGCGAAACCCAGGCGCAAGACTCGACCAAGACGCGCCGGCCCGATCTGTGGACCCTCTATGAAAAGCTTGCCCGATCCGCTAGAAGGCCCGCCTCTTCAGACCTTGGTTCCGCCAAGACCCGGCGGAAGGACGTGAAAAATGAACCTGATCCAGACGCTTGAACGCGAACAGATGGATGCGTCCAGAGGCGGCAGGAAACTGCCCGTCTTCCGGCCCGGCGACACGCTGAAGGTAAACGTCAAGGTCGTGGACGTGTCCTTCGACGAGAAGTCCAAGCAGCAGAAGACGCGCGAGCGCCTTCAGGCTTTCGAGGGTGTCTGCATTGCCAGATCCGGTGCGGGGCTGAACGAGAGCTTTACGGTGCGCAAGATCTCCTATGGCGAGGGGGTGGAGCGGGTGTTCCCGGTCTACAGCCCTTTGGTGGATTCGGTAGAGGTGATCCGCCACGGCAAGGTGAGGCGCGCCAAGCTCTATTATCTGCGCGGCCGCCGCGGGAAATCCGCCCGTATTGCCGAACGCCAGCGCGGAGCCGCGGAAATCGAAGCCGCCGGCCCTGCAGGCAACGGCAAAAGCTAGGGTTCCTTAACCAAAACCTCGCTTAGTCTCCTCCTATGATGGCGCGAGTCGCGGGACTTCCGCGGCGAGCCAAGTTTTTCGAGGGTAGGGCCATGAGCCCGTCACACAGACACGTCATTCCCGATCAGGTGCTGAGCTGCCCGGAACCTCTGGCGGAAGCCGAACCTTTGGCCGTGGTACCGGCGACCCCTTTCGCCTTCATCCGGTTCCTGATCAAGAGCCACTTCCGTTGGCAGATCATTGCCCTGATCGGGCTCGCGGGCTCTGCCACGTCGATCGAGGCGTTCGGCCCCTACGCGCTTTCGCATCTGATCAACGCGATCACCGCCGCGGTTGCGGCGCATGACAGTTTCGCCGTCGCGATCCTTCCCTGGATGATGCTCCTCGCCGCGATCTGGCTCGGCTCGACACTGGCCTATCGTTCCTATGAGGCGGTGGATGTCGTCACCAGTCCACGCATGCGCGCACTCGCGCAGAAATATCTCTTTACTTATCTGATGGGCCACAGCCCGCGTTATTTTCAGGAGAATTTCGCGGGAAAGCTCGGCCAGAAGGTGAAACAGGCGGGCCAGGCTGCGATCGGGGTCGTTCAGATACTTGCCTTCGAAATGGTGCGTGTCGCCATGCTGATGCTGGTCGGCGGCGTGCTCATGTTCTACGCGCACGCGACTTACGCTCTCGTGCTGGCGGTCTGGGCGGCGGTCTATCTGGCCATCGTCATCTCTCTGGCGCGGCGCTGCGTGGTGTTGTCCAAAGCGCTGTCGAACGAGATTTCCACCTCCACGGGGCGGCTGATTGACGCCATCGCCAATTCCGATCTGGTGCGCGCTTTCGCCAAGGCAGGATACGAGCGCCGCTTCATCTCGCATTTCCTGGCCGATGAGATGAACGCATCGCGGCGGCTGCGCAGCTTCCTGATCGTGATGCGCAGCTTCATGTCCGTGGCCACGCTGGCGCTGCTCTTGGCGCTGGTCGCTCTTGCGGGATCCGATGCGCTTTCGGGTGCGATCTCGGTCGGCGCCTTTGCGATGATCTTCTTCTTGGCCAATCAGATCATCCGCAGCGTGCAGGAGCTCTCCTACCGCATGCTGGATTATTTCGAGCAATTGGGCACCCTCGCCGAGGCGCTGGAACTGGTGAGCCAGGCGCATGAGATCGTGGATGTGCCCGGCGCCAAACCGCTTGCCGTGCATGCCGGTGCGATCCGCTTCGAGCATGTGCGTTTTGCCCATCCCGACGGGCTGCAAGTGTTCGAGGATTTGAATCTGTCGATCCGCCCCGGCGAAAAAGTCGGTCTGGTTGGGCCGTCGGGCGCAGGAAAATCGACCCTGGTGAAGCTCCTGCGCCGCCAATTCGAGCCGCAGGCCGGACGCATCCTGATCGATGGTCAGGACATCGCGCATATCGTTTGGGATTCGCTCAACGAAGCCATCGCCGAAGTGCCGCAAGTGGCTGGCGTCTTCCATCGCGCTGTCCGAGACAATATCCGCTACGCCAAACCCGATGCCGCGGAAGCCGAAGTGATGCGTGCGGCATCGGATGCCTTTGCACATGATTTCATCCTGGGCCGCGCCAGCGGCTACGACACCATCGTCGGCGAACAGGGGATCAAGCTATCCGGCGGCGAACGCCAGCGCGTGGCGATTGCGCGGGCCCTGGTCAAGGATGCGCGTATCCTGGTACTGGACGAAGCGACGTCCTCGCTCGATTCCGAATCCGAGCATTTGATCCAGCAAGCCTTGTGGACCTTGATGCAAGGCCGCACCGTCATCGCCATCGCGCACCGGCTGTCGACCATCGCCGGCATGGACCGCATCCTCTATCTGGAAGCGGGCCGCATCGTCGAGGAAGGGCCGCACCGCGAGCTCCTGGCCAAGGGTGGGGCTTATGCGCGGCTGTGGAACCGCCAGATGGGCGGCTTCATCAACGCGGCGTAACTTTCATTTTCGTGCGCCGAGTTTCGTGATCTTGCGCAGAGCTTCATCGATACGCGTCTGCCAGCCGGGACCCGTTGCGCGGAAATGATCGAGCACATCGGGCGACAGACGCAGATGCACCGATCGCTTAGGAGCATCCGATTTTGGTCGCCCCGGCGGACGGGTCAGAGTTCCCTTTGCAGGTCGTATGACTTTGCCTCCGATCGCGATCTCCGCGCGGTTCCATTGCTCCTCCGTCCATTCCGGCATCTCGGCATATTCTTCGGCCTTGATGACGTGCGCATCAACTTTTGCCCAATCGGTGCGCGACTTTCGCTTTTTCGCGGTCATTGGCGCCCATCCAACAATCCGTAAGTTTGAAACCTCGGCTCCCCATATTCGAAACGGTCATCGAGGATCGTGAAGGTCGCTCCAGCAAACACCACCGAGGCGTCGGCGAAATCCAGGCCACGGTCAGCCAGCGTTGCCGCTCGCTTTACCGGATCAAAGCGGATCCTCATCAGTTTATGTGGCCACAAAAATTAGCGAAGTCAAGGGCCGGAAGAACAGCTTGCCCCACGCGCTTGGGGCCGCTAGTAACGGTCACCCCCATCTTCCCGGCGAACAGGAGTCCCACCATGTCCCGCAACAAAATCGCGCTGATCGGCGGCGGCCAGATCGGCGGTACGCTGGCGCATCTGATCGGCTTGAAACAACTCGGCGACGTCGTGCTCTTCGACATCGTGGAAGGGCTCCCCCAGGGCAAGACCCTCGACATCGCGCAATCGGCGCCGGTCGAGGGTTTCGACGCCAAGTTCAAGGGCACAAATTCCTATGCCGACATTGCGGGCTCGGACGTGGTCATTGTCACCGCGGGTGTGCCGCGCAAACCCGGCATGAGCCGCGACGATCTTCTGGGCATCAATCTCAAAGTCATGAGCGCGGTAGGCGAGGGCATCCGCAATTACGCGCCATCGGCTTTCATCATCTGCATCACCAATCCGCTGGACGCGATGGTGTGGGCGCTACGCCAGTTCTGCGGTCTGCCGCATCACATGGTCGTCGGCATGGCCGGGGTCCTCGATTCGGCGCGGCTGCGCCACTTTCTCGCCGAGGAGCTGAAAGTCTCGGTCCAGGACGTGTCGGCCTTTGTGCTCGGCGGCCATGGCGACACCATGGTGCCGATGCCGCGCTTCTCGACCGTCTCCGGCATTCCCCTCCCCGAGCTCGTCAAGATGGGCTGGATCACGCAAGCTCGCCTCGATCAGATCACCCAGCGCACGCGCGATGGCGGGGCGGAGATCGTCGGCCTCTTGAAAACCGGCTCGGCTTTTTATGCGCCTGCTTCTTCGGCCATCGCCATGGCGGAGTCCTATTTGCGCGACCAGAAACGCGTGCTTCCGTGCGCCGCCTATGTCGACGGCAAATATGGCTTGAAGGATCTCTATTGCGGTGTGCCGGTCGTCATCGGCTCGGGCGGCGTGGAACGCATCGTCGAGCTCTCTCTCACCCAAGAAGAGCGCACGCAGTTCGACAAATCCGTGGACTCCGTGAAGGGGCTGATCGAAGCGTGCCGGAAGCTCGAGCCGAGACTCGGCTGACGCGGCGCGTCGTGATGCGAAATGTTGCGCTGTTTCTCCTGCTCGGCCTTTCGCCGGTCACCGCCGATGCCGCGCAGACCCTATTGGCGGCCACATTGCGCGTCACCATCGATGGGATCACGCCTTCGGGCGGCACGCTGCGTGTCGGCCTTTATGACGAGGCGACCTTTCCGGCCATCCCCGACACGGCCCTGTTCAAGCGCGAGATTCCCAAGATCGCAGGGAGCGTCGTAGTCGTTTTTGACCGTCTTCCGCCAGGCACCTACGCGGTGAAGGCTCTGCAGGACGTGAACAATAACGGCAAAGGCGATCCTGGCGAGCCTTCGGGCATTTCCAATGGCGCAAATGCCGACAATTTCGATGGCGCCGCCATCGTGCTCGAGCCCGGCGCCAATAGGACGGCGGTCCATTTACGCTGATTTTTGCGAGGGTTGCGTAGGCGAGCCGACGCGCCTATTTTCCCGCGGCCTCGAGGTGATCCGAGCCTCGTGCCGCTTTAGCTCAGCCGGTAGAGCACATCATTCGTAATGATGGGGTCGCGTGTTCGAGTCACGCAAGCGGCACCAACTGCGCTATATGTTTTCGAACGGGTCTCATTTGGCGAACGCTTCGCCGGCTTGGCACAAGCAGTCCGCAGCCCGCGCATCCCTCTGACGCAAGGAATCACGATGGCAAACCCGACGACGCCCCCAAACAACGCGGAAAAGAACGCGCAGAAATTCTTCAAGAAGGCGGAGCAGAGCGATACGCTCGCCAAACGCACGCGCAAGAAGGAAAAATCCGATCAATCGGCAAAAACCGCCAAATTGCGGGGACTGCGTCTCGCCAAAGAGACGGTGGACAAGGCGGAGGCCGACAAGCAGGCCGCGGAAAAATCCGAAGCCATGACCGATGCGCAACGCGAAAAGCAGCGCAAACGCGCGGCCGTCGTCAAGCCGGCCGCAAGGATCAGGATGACCTACTGAACTTCAGAAGTGCGAGGATTGCTCTTGTGGGCACGGCTTAGGGTTGTGGAACCTTAGGGCCGCGTCTTCCGTTACGTCACCTGGCTCCCATGCCCGCTGGTCCCGAACGGGTACAGGGAACGACGGGGCCAGACGATAACAGAACGGAGCGCCCGCCATGCCTCTCATCAATATCCTTGTCGTCTTGATCGTGGTCGGTGTGCTGTTGTGGCTCGTGAATAACTACATCCCGATGGATGGGAAGATCAAAAGGATACTGAATGTCGTCGTAGTGGTGGTTGTGGTCATATGGTTGCTACAGGTGTTCGGGATCATCGGGTCCATAGACGCGATCCGAATCCGATAATTTCCTCTCCCAAAAGCTGGCGGGAGGCACCCACCCAATTGCGTGATATGGTGTTGACCTAGGATTGCTATCCTGGAGGACGCCATGCGCCTATTCGCCTTCGTGATTCTGACGTTCATCCTCGGCGCCGGTCCGGCCGCGGCATGGCAGGAATATATTTACCTGGATCAAGGCTTCGCGATTCAGTTCCTGGCCAAACCCCAAGTGACGACGGCTCCCTATCCATCGGCCTTGGTGAAAGGGCTGCGCTCGACGGTCTATTCGAACGAAGACGACCATGTCCTCTATCGGATGACGGTCGTGGACCTCGCCGGTCACACCGATGCCGGGTCCAACTTCGTGAACGAGGCCGCTTACAATCTCATGCGCGAAGGCGATGTGCTCTTCAACGACTTTCCGCGCGTCTATCAGGATGAGAAGGCGATCTATGGCGTGACGCTTGTCGTCGACCGGCCCGACGGCGGCCGGGTGCGCACATCCCTCTATTACAACAAGGGGCGGCTCTATCTGGCGCAGGCCATCGTGCTGCCGGCAAGGGGCGACAAGGATATGACCGTGCCGTCGCGCTTCGATCAGACGGTGCGGTTTCCGCCCGACGGCCGATTCGACAAATAAAGACGAAAACGCTCTGAGCGGCTCGCCTAGAAGGGCGCGAGAATCTGGCCGGACCCGTCGCCGCAGCCGCGGTTCGAGCAGATTTTTTGTCCGCCGGAAACCTTGGCGCTCATGAGTTGGCCGCCGCGGGAGCCGTCCTTCAGCGGACGAAAGCCGACCTCGACCTTGTCTCCCGCATGAAAATTCTCCGGCTTCCAGCCCAAAGCGGCCAACTGGGCAGGGGAACCTCCTTCGAACGACCAAATTGCCGCTTTGCCGTTTGCATCGGCGATCTCGATCTGAAGCCAGGCATGGGGGTTCTGCCATTCGAACAGTTTCACCGTCCCCGTCATGGTGTTCAGCTTGTTTTGGTCGAACATGGCAAAGGAATGATGGGCGAGAGCCGGTACGGCGAAAAGCGACGCCGCAACGCCTGCAAGACCCAGAGCTCTGAGATACATCGCCGCCTCCTTAAGACGCCTTGGCCAGCAATCTACATGATATTGCCTGGTTCCAGAAGATCGCCTGAGCTGGCCGCCATCGATTGCCAGGGAAGCCGGAACGACGCATCTTAAGGCCACGAGGCCTCGCGCGGGAGGGCGCATCATGCCTATCGGTCATGTTCTATCGCGGCGGACGATTCTGGAGATGGGCGCAACAGCGGGCGCCATTGCGCTGACATCGGGTCTCAGCCGTGCGCATGCGCAAAACGCCGCGCCACACATTGAGCAAATGGCGCCGGAGCTGGACAAGATCATCTCCGCCAGCGAGCCGATCCAGACTCTCGCCACCGGTTTCGGCGGCGGCGGCAACACCGAAGGGCCGGTGTGGTGGAAGGAAGGCGGCTTTCTTCTGTTCAGCTCGATCGGCGACAACCAGGTGATCAAATACACGCCGGGCAAGGGCACCAGCGTGTACCGCGAGAAGACCAATGGCGCCAACGGCCATACCCGCGACATGCAGGGCCGGCTCGTTCATTGCGAAGGGCTCACGCGCCGCGTTACCCGCGAAGAACCCGACGGCAGCATCACCGTGATCGCGCATTCCTATCAGGGAAAGCGCATCAACAAGCCCAATGATGTCGTGGTCAAATCCGACGGTTCGATCTACTTCACCGATCCGTGGAACATTCCCGATCTGCCGCAGCCTTGGGATCTGGATTTCAACGGCGTCTATCGCGTCTCGCCCGATCTCGGCACCATCAATCTTGTCACCAACTCCCTATTCCTGCCCAATGGGCTCGCCTTTTCGCCGGACGAGAAAATCCTCTACATCGGGGATTCGCGGCGCACGCAAATCCGCGCCTTTGACGTGATGGCGAACGGATTGCTCGCCAACCAGACCGAGCGCGTCTTCGTCGACCTCAAAGGTCCCGAGCCCGGTGGTCCGGACGGATTCAAAGTGGATGTCGCGGGCAACGTCTATACCGGCGGCTCGGGCGGCATCTACATCGTCGATCCGTCCGGCAGGAAGCTCGGCCGTATCGTGCATGGCCAGCCCCAGACAACCAACATCGCTTTTGGCGGCGATGATTGGAAAACACTGTATTTTACGACGCACAGCACGCTGGGCTCGGTCAAACTGAAGATCGCAGGAACGCCCGTCCCGGCGCGGAAGGTCTAAACCTCGAGGCTTATGCCCTTCGGGCGACGCGAACCCTCACCGGTGTCGCCCGGTTGCGAAGCGTCACGAAAGCGAAGCCCAGCAATCCGCCCGCAAGGATGATTCCGGAGGGTGGCTCGGGCACTTCGTCCGGCGGCGGCGTGATGTGGGAGACGTAGACCGAGTCATTGTTGCAATCGCCGGTTCCCCACAGAAACGCGAAGCTCGCATGCGAGAATACCGAGTCGAGAACATTCTTGTTCATCGCGGTCAGAGAGACCGACAGAAGATAGGGATAGGTGGGATCGCCGCTCGCGCTTTGGGTGACGCCAATTGTCCAACCCGAAAGCGCGGAGCCGCTTGTTATGACCGTCGGCGCGTCGTGGCCGAGATTGTCATTGGGCGAGATGTACTGGCCACCATAGATGTAGCCCGTGTTCTTCCAACGGTCGATCGAGGTCTGATAATTGCCCGAAAGCGCATATAGCCCTTTTGTCACGCCGCCATAGGGAGATTGAAAGCCCAACGCGATCCCATAATTGAAGATATCCGGGTGGGCGGGATCGGTGGCGAGGAAGATATCCGCATAATGGGCGCCCAAATCGCTGCCGCTGAACTGGGTATAGAATCCGAGCTTGAGCGTGTAGGGCGTGGTCGTGGACACATTCACCCTGTTGGTGTCGAAGTCCGGCCCGCCCTCGACCACATCGCCAACCGAACTCGTCCCACCCGCGTACCAATTGGTGGGGGAGCTGCCCCAATATGAGACGTTTTTCGTGGTGTCGGAGATGAGGGTCGCGTTTGCCGTCCCCGGAAGAGCCGCGATCAGGGCGAAAACCCCGCAATTCGGCAGAAATGACCAATGCGCATGGGGACCCGACCTGATTGTTTCAGGGGAACCTACGCAAGTCACATGCCGGGGCGAACGATCCGATTGCCCGGCACGCGGGAACGGAGCATTGTTAACGATACGAACGGGTCATCCTCGGGAGGGAGCCATGAAGAGTATCGCTCGCACGATTTTGGTTGCATCGCTGATGGTCGCCGGCGCGCAAGGCGCTTGGCTGTCCAAAGCGCAGGCCGCGGCGCAAGCCCGCAGCATGCCGATGTTCGAAGTGGATAAGGGATGGCCGAAAAAGCCGCCGAATATGAAATTCGGCGACGTCTCGAGCATCGCGATCGACGCCAAGGACAATGCCTGGGTGCTCACTCGCCCGCGCACGCTGAAGGACGATGACAAGAAGATGGCCGCCCCGCCGGTCACCATCTTCGACGCGGCGGGCAATTACGTGCGTGGCTGGGGCGGCGATGGCAATGGCTATCAATGGCCGGAACGCGAGCACGGCATTCTGATCGATTCAAAGGGCTTCGTCTGGCTCGGCGGGAATTCCTGTCCGGAAAACGGCTTGCCCGGATTGCGCCCTGTGACGGACGACCAGCTGCTCAAATTCACGCAGGACGGAAAATTCGTCACGCAGTTCGGCAAAAGCAGCGCCAGCAAGGGCAATGCCGACACGGCAAATTTCCACCGGCCCGCCGACGCGCAATATTTTCCGGCAACCAATGAATTATTCGTCGCCGACGGTTATGGCAATCATCGCGTCATCGTGGTGGATGCCGATACCGGGCGCTTCAAGCGCATGTGGGGCGCGTTCGGCAACAAACCGGTGGACGACTATTCCTGCGCGGTCGTGAGCTTTAAGGAATTCAAGGAGCCGGGCCCGCAGAACTTCTCGATCGTGCATGCCATTCGCATCTCCAAGGACGGCACCGTCTATGTGGCCGATCGCGAGAACAGGCGCGTGCAGATGTTCGACAAGGACGGCAAGTTCATCAAGCAGCTGATGAAGGGCGACGCGATCTTCGCGCGTGATCTGGCGTTCTCACCCGACGAGCAATTGCTCTATGTCGGCTACGGTAAAGGCATAGCCGTCGTCGATCGCAAGACGCTCGATTATCTCGGAACCATCGAGCCCCCGGGAATCCTCGGCGCGGGTCATCACATCCAGACCGATTCCAAGGGCAATATCTATATCGCCCAGACCAGCTCGGGAATGCAGCGGCTGCTTTACAAAGGAATGTCGAAATAACGCATTCTATCGCATAGCCAAATCGCGCTTCTCATATCGCAACGGCGGCCTTCGGGCCGCCGTTGTTGTTTTTACCGCCGACGAAAAGTCCATCACGCGTCAACCGGGACGAACAGCTCTTCGGGTGCGATGCGCCGCGGCGCCAGACCCTGCTCGTGAACATAGCGGCACAGCGCGTCCCATGAGGGGCGGTTCGCTTCCAGGCCATAGGCCCAGAAATCCTCACCGAAGACGCGCCGGCTTTCCTCGACATGGTCGATCAGCCAGGGCAGCGCCACCATCAGCGCGTCTGTGTCGTAGAGCGGCTGAACCGCAAGATCGCGCGCGCGACAGAAGGCGCGATAGAGGCTCGCCGCCACCCAGGGGAAATCGCGATAAACGTCTTTGCGGATCACCACTGTGTGCATGATCGGGAAGATGCGGGTGCGGCGGTAATAATCCTGCTCGACCTGTTTGAAGTTCGGGAACAGTCGCGCGATGCGTGGCGAGCCCTCGAGGAAGAGCTTGGGAAATTGGATCGAGAACAACGCGTCGAGCTCACCTTTTTCCAGCATCGCTTCCAGCGTCTGGCCCGCGGGCAGAAATTGCAGATCGATGTCTTTGGCCAAATGCAACGGGATCAGCGGTTTTTCGGTGGGCGTTTTCAGGCCGCCGATGAACCAGCGCAGGTCGCGCGGCGCCACGCCATGTTCGTCTTGCAGCATGCCCTTGATGGCGACAATCGCGGTGGCACCATATTGGGTTGTGCCGACCCGCTTGCCTTTGAGGTCTTCCGGCTTGGTGATTCCGGCGTGGTTGCGGACATAGATGCAGGAATGGCGAAAGATCCTCGACAGCGCGACGGGAATGGCGACGAAGGGACTCGCATCGCGCGCCACCAGCGATGCGTAGGAGCCGAGCGCCAATTCGGATGCGTGGAATTCATGATTGTCCAGCATGCGCGGAAACAATTCGCGCGGCTTCAAAATGGTGATGTCCAGATCGATGCCGTCGGGTTTCACCCGTCCATCGATAAGCGGCCGGCAGCGGTCGTAATCATTGCAGGCAAGGCTGAGGCGAAGATCCGTCATTCCGGCGACCCGCAATTTTAAGCATTTGAAGAGCATCTTGCAGGCAATGCAAACCCTAGGCTCCGCCAAGGAAAACGGCCACGCGAGGCGGTGATTTGACAGTCCGCCGGGCAAGAACTACATCAAAAACACGGGAATTCGTGTTAGGTCGTTCGAACGCATGAGGAACGAAATGTCCGAGCCACAAATACTGGTCAAGATCGCGCCTAACAATCCGGTTTTCGATTTGCCGGTGCTGGTCGGCATCGAAGAGAAGCTCTTCGTGAAGCACGGTCTCAATGTCCAGATGTCGGCCTCCTATGAAGCGCGCGAGAAGGACAGCGCCGACCGTCCGATCATGGCGCGGTTGAAGGAGAATCTCTTCGATTGCGGTTCGGCCGACAGCTACAATGTCTGCGAGTGGGCCAGCATCGACCGGCTCGAACGCGGCAAGCGTGGCGGCAACATCGCGGGGCTCCGTTCGGCGGTTGCCGCGCAGGCGATCCTGTCCTTCGAGGAAGCACTGCAAGTTCCGCGCGATCTCGCCGACGTGCCGGTGGTGGTGCAGGAACTGACCGGTTCGCACTACACGACCATCCAGATGCTCGAAAGCGCCGTCGGCAAGGAGCACGTCAAAATCGAAAACGGTGGACTGCCCTATACGCGCTGGGCGGGCCTGAAGAATGGCACCTATCGCGCCGTGACGGTGATGGAGCCCTTCATCAGCCTGGGCCTCAAGGAAGGCGCGCACATCATCGCATCCGCCTTCTATCGCGGCGGCGAGGTGGTGGCGCCAGACTTAACGCCCGAACAGCGTAAGGCCTATTACGATGCGGAAAATGAAGCGGTCGACCTCATCAATGCCGATTTCTACAAATATGCCCATCACGTGACGGCATCGGCCAAGGGCGCGATGGAGCCGCATGAATTGTTGAAGGCCTTCGTGCGCTACAAGCATGTCGATTATTACGCAGCCGAACTCTTCGGCCGCGCCTATGACTGGATGAAGGAACGCGGCCTGACCGAAGGCCAGAGCCAGCACGACAAGCTTGTCGTCGGGTAAAACTTCTTCCCCTCCCCTTGCGGGAGGGGAAGAAATCTTCTTGAGCGCAGCGACATGAAGATTTCGGGGAGGGGTGATGTGGAAGCGGTCCCCCTCCCCGATTCATTTCCGTCAAACGCGAAAATGAACCGACCCTCCCGCGAGGGGAGGGTTTGATGAATCGACACTCACCCGCCTATCGCTGGAATATCCTGGCTCTGTTGGCGAGCGCGCAGGCGATCGCCTATATCGATCGCGTCAATATCGCGGTGGTCGGGCCGCAGCTCATCAAGGTCTACCACTACACGCCGGCGCAAGTCGGCCTTCTTCAATCCATCTTTAGTTGGGCCTACACCCTATCGTTCCTTGCCGCTGGCCCGCTGACCGATCGCATATGGCCGCGGCGCTCCTTTCCGTTGGGGGTGGGAACCTGGTCGCTGGCAACGGCTCTGTGCAGTCTGACCAAAGTGTTTGCGCCGCTCGCCGGTTTTCTCGCGCTGCTCGGCATCGGCGAGTCGCTGCTGATCCCGTCCGGTGCGCGGGTCATTCGCGAAACCTTCGACAAGAAGAATCGCGCTTTGGCGGTGGGCACGTTTTTCGCGGGCAACAAGATCGGGCTGACGATCGGCATACCGTTCGCGTCGGTCGTCTTGGTGAATTGGGGCTGGGAGTGGGTGTTCTACACCACCGGCTCGCTTGGCCTGTTTTGGATTCTATGGTGGGCCGCGATCTATCGTGCGCCGGCGCGCGAGGCTGCGCCCGCCACGACAAACGAAACCCAAGACCAAATCGGTTGGGCAAGCTTGCTTCGACATCCCACCACTTGGGGCGTGATGCTCGGGCAGGCCGGCTATCTCTATATCTATTATGTCTTTGCGACCTGGCTGCCGGGCTATCTCGTCCTGCAGCGGGGACTGTCGGCGTTGGCGACCGGCTGGGTCGGCATGTTGCCATTCCTCATCGGAACCATCTGTGTGGTTCTCGGCGGCTGGCTGGGGGATCGGCTGATCGCCGCGGGGCGGCCCGTCACCCTGGTGCGTAAGGGTTTCGCCTGCGGTGGCCTCTTGGGCGCGACCTTGTTCACGATCGCCGGCGCCTACACCCCGGACGATGTCCTGGCGATCGCGTTCCTCACGCTTTCCGTGGCGAGCGTCAGCTTCTCGACGGCGGCGGTGAACTCGATGCCCATCGATGTGGCGCCGCCCCATATCGTATCGTCTCTCGCCTCTTTGCAGAATTTCGGCGGGAATATCGGCGGGTCTTTCGCGCCGCTGGTCACGGGCCTGTTGATTTCGACCTCCGGAGACTTCACGCTTCCCCTTCTTGTCGCGGCGGGCGTCGCGCTGGTCTTCGGCTGTGGCTCATACGGGTTGATTGTCGGCAACCTCGATTCCGAGCTAGGGAAACCAAAACCGACAGAGCTGCGGGGCGCAGTCGATGATCGCGGTCATATTCGAAGTCTGGACCCAGCCGGATAGGCAGCAGGACTATCTTGCCATCGCGGCCTCGTTGCGCCCCGAGCTCGAAGCCACTGACGGGTTCCTTTCGATCGAACGATTTTCGAGTCTCTCCGAGGAGGGAAAGCTTCTGTCGCTTTCCTTCTGGCGCGACGAGGAATCGGTGCGCCGCTGGCGTGAGCACGAAGATCATAAGAAGGCGCAACGCGTTGGGCGAAGCACGATCTTCCGGGACTACCGCCTGCGTGTCGTCTCGGTGTTGCGCGACTACGGCATGAACGATCGAACCGAGGCGCCGCAAGGATCGGTAGGCGGAACATGAAACCCAATGTGGCGATCATCGCGCCCGGCCAGATGGGAGCGGCCGTCGGCAATCGCCTGAGCCATAATGGGCTTAAGGTCGTGACCTCTTTGGAGGGGCGCAGCCGCGACAGCGTTGCCCGCGCCGCGGCTTCATCCATGCTTGCCGTTTCCCCCGATGAGCTTGCCGCGGCCGATATCTTGCTTTCCATCGTGCCGCC
>JAXDMY010000051.1:0-5819 GCA_034665805.1 Alphaproteobacteria bacterium | reverse complement strand
GACGGAATATGAAAATACACCGGGCGCGTTCAGAGCGTTCTGCTCGGTCTGTGGCTCGCCGGTATATGCCAGAGTTGCGGATGACCCTGATCACATAAGGGTGCGGCTCGGGACACTCTCCCGAACCGCAGAAGCTACGATTACTGCGCATGTCTGGGTGCAGTCGAAGCCATGTTGGTACACAATCGAGGGTGATTTGCCGCAACATGAACAGAGCGTCAAAAGTCCCCGAGTGATTCCGCCGCGTGGGACTGTATCGGAGTAAAGTTCGAATTACGGCGCTAACCAAACTTCGGCTCTATGGCGGGAATCGGGGGTTTCGCGTAGCGTCGGGCCATAAGTATCGACCGGGAGGCCCGTGTGTTCGCCAAGCTCAACCATGTCGCCATCGTCAGCGAGAACTACGCCCAATTGAGCAAGTTCTACGAGGCGATGTTCGGCATGACGACCTCGTCCAAGACGCGCCCCACCCGGGCGGTGACGGTGCGCGACGGCTATGTCGGCCTCAACATCAATCCCAGGCGCGCCGGACGTCCGGCCGGCTTCGATCATTTCGGCATCCAGGTGGAGGATTCCGAAACCGCCTTCGACCGGTTGCGCAAATATTATCCGTCCGTCAAATGGCAGCAGCGTCCCGCCAACCGGCCCTTCGCCGGCATCACGACGCATGATCCCGACGGTAATGTCTTCGACATCTCGCAGAAGGACATGGCCAACCGCACCGACGTCTATATCGAGAATGACGGGAAGGTGAACCCGCGCCACATCGATCATTTCGCGATGCGCACCATGCGCCCCGCCGAGATGGCGGAGTTCTACACCCGCGTGTTCGAATTCACGCCGGTGAACCGCAAAGAGGGCGACCCCAATTATTATCTCAGCGACGGCCAGGTGACGTTGGTCATCATGCCCTGGGACATCACCGATTATGCCGGCACCGGCATCATCACCTGCGGCATGGACCATATCGGGTTCAGGGTCGAAAGCGTGGATGCCTGCAAGGCCGACATCGCGCGCATCACGGCGGACAATCCACGGCTTGCGCCCGAGCCCGTCGGAACGGGCGCGGAGGGCGCGGCGCTGGAGCAGCTCTTCCACCGCTCCTGCCCCTTGGGCGAGCATCGGCTTGCCGATTGCGACGGTATTCTCATCGACATTCGCGCGAACTAGAGCTGTTTTGTAATGGAACGAACCACCCCCATTGTCATGCCCGCGGAGGCGGGCATCCAGGAGCGCCTATGAAGAAACTGGATTCCCGCTTTCGTGGGAATGACACTGGTAATTTGGTCGATTCCAGTCAAGCCAAAACGGCTCTAGGACAGAGGACGATGCGGCGTTGGATGCGCCATGCGACTGCCCTGAGCCTTCTGGCTCTCGCTTTTGCGCCGTCTGTCTCGCGCGCCGCTTCCGTCGAGGATTTCTACAAGGGCCGGCAGATCACCATGATCCTGTCGGCCGATGCGGGCGGCGGCTATGGCAGCTATGCCAACGCCTTTGCGCCCTATCTTTCGGCGCACATTCCCGGCAAGCCGAAGATCATCGTGCAATACATGCCCGGGGCCGGCGGCTTGCGCGCGATGAACTATCTCTATTCGGCGGCGCCCAAGGACGGCACCATCATCGCGCTGGTCCATTCCAGCGTGCCCTTCGCGCCGGTCTACGGCATGGCGGCGGCGAAATTCGATCCGCGCAAGATGAACTGGATCGGCTCCATCAACGCGACGTCGGGCATCTGCGTGGCCTGGGCGTCGTCCAATATCCGTACCTGGCAGGATCTGTTCGACAAGCAGTTCCTCGTCGGCAGCTCGGGAGCGGGTTCCCAGATGGAAACCATCCCGATGATGCTGAACAAATTGTTCGGCACCAAGATCAAGGTGATCGCCGGCTACAAAGGCGGCAACGAGGTCTATCTCGCCATGGAGCGCGGCGAGGTCCATGGCCGCTGCGGCGGGCTGATTTCCTCGATCCGCTCCACGCGGCCCGACTGGTTTGCGCAGAAGAAGATCAACGTGCCGATCCAGATCGCGCTCGAACGCGACCCGGAATTCCCCGACGTTCCCGCGCTCGGAGAGTTCGCGAAAGACGCACGCACCAAACAGATCCTTCAGCTCGTCCTTGCGCCGATGGCGATGGACCGGCCCATCCTGACGCCACCCGGCGTGCCGGCGGACCGCGTCGCCGCTCTGAAGGCGGCCTTCCATGACGCGATGGTGGACCCGGCCTTCCTCGCCGACGCGAAGAAACAGCGCCTCGAGGTGAAAGAGGTCGACGGCGAGAAGGTCGCGAAGCTCCTCGCCACGGCCTTCGCCATGCCGCCGGAAGTGGTGAAAGCCGCTAACGAGGCGATGGGCGGCACCGGCGGCGCGGGCAGCGGCGGCTAGATCAATCGCAAGATGTCCACGCCTCGGAAAGTGATCATCACCTGCGCGGTCACCGGCGCCATCCACACGCCCTCGATGTCGCCGCATCTGCCGATCACACCCGATCAGATCGTGGCCGATGCGCTGGGCGCGGCGGAAGCGGGCGCCGCGATTCTTCATCTGCACGCGCGCGATCCCGCAACAGGGAAGCCCGATCAAACGCCGGAAGCCTTCGCGCGGTTCCTGCCGCGCATCAAGCAGCAGACCAATGCGGTGATCAATCTGACGACCGGCGGCAGCCCGTTCATGTCGCCGCAGGAGCGCATCAAGCCGGCGGCGGTTTTCAAACCCGAAGTGGCGTCACTCAACATGGGCTCGATGAATTTCGGGCTGTTCCATCTTCTCGACCGCTACAGGGATTTTCAATTCGCCTGGGAGCGCGAGCATCTGGAAAATTCGCGCGATCTCGTGTTCCGCAACTCGTTCAAGGATATCGAATATATTCTTTCGACCTGCAGCGGTAACGGGACGCGATTCGAGTTCGAATGCTACGACATTGGGCATCTGTACAATCTGAAGCATTTCCTGGACCGCGGGTTGGTGAAGCCGCCATTGTTCGTCCAGTCCGTGTTCGGAATCCTCGGCGGCATCGGTACGCATGCCGAGGACGTCGCCCATATGAGGCGAACCGCCGACCGGTTGTTCGAGAATCGCTATCAATGGTCGGTGCTGGGTGCGGGCTCGGCACAGATGCGCATCGCGGCCATGGCGGCCGCGATGGGCGGGAACGTTCGCGTAGGGCTGGAAGATTCCCTCTGGGCCGGCCCCAAAAGGCTCGCGCAGTCGAGCGCCGAACAGGTGCACATCGTGCGCGGGCTCGTCGAAGGATTGGGCCTTCAGATCGCAAGCCCCGATGAAGCGCGCGAGATGCTGTCCTTGAAGGGCGGCGCCGAGGTTGCGTTTTAACTACCTTCCCCCCTTGTGGGGGAAGGTGTCGCGAAGCGACGGAAGGGGGGTATCGAACTGACCAAAGCTCGCGCCCGAGAGCTTCGATGGAATATGACCGACGGAGAGCGGAAGCTGTGGGCCTTGCTACGTCGAAAGCAACTTTCCGGTTTTCGCTTTCGCCGCCAGGCGACGATTGGGCCTTACATTGCTGATTTCTTCTGTCCAAAGGCGCGACTTATTGTCGAACTTGACGGCGAACCTCATTCGGAGGAAGCCCAAATGTGCCGCGATATCGCGCGAACCACATGGCTCGAAGCACATGGGTGCAGGGTAATCCGGTTTTGGAATCTCGACGTGTTCAAGAGACCAAACGATGTTGTCGATACAATTTACGACGCGTTGATGCACCCCCCTTCCGGCCCTTCGGGCCACCTTCCCCCACAAGGGGGGAAGTAAAACCCTACTTCAGCTCTTGCTTCAGAAGTCCGGCTTTGCTGCCGTCGGGAGCGGGGCCATGTCGAAGTTGAAGTAATTGTTGGGATTCTCGGCGCAGACGAGCTCGATCATCGGCCGATCCTCGCGCCGGCGCCAACGCTGCACCGCCGACCAGGGCATATTGAAAGCGCCCGGATCAGTCACCGTGACGACCGCCTGCAACGTCTTGCCGCCATCGACGAGTTTGAAACGTTCCACGACGTGGAGCTGCGTCGTGTGCGGCGTGCGGTAATTGTCGACGAAGGTTCGGTCGTTCAATCCAATCGTATCGACGACCAGCGTATCGCCCTCGTAATGGCCGACCGATTCGCCATACCAGGACAGCGCCGGATGCGCCGAATGCGGCACGTTCAGATAGATGTGCCGGATCTGTGAATCATGCTCGGTCATGATCACGACTTCTTTGGGCGTCTGGACGAAAAAGATCGGCCGGTCGCGCTCATAGATGTCGATGTCGGGAACGCCGCCCGGCCAGCAGCGCTCGCGGGCCGTGAACGGGATCTTCCCGGCGAGCACGGCGTCGTTGACTTTGCGCATCTGATCGACGGCCCAGGGCTTGAGGATGGGATTGCTCAGATCGGCGACGCGGAATGTCGATTGACCCACATTGTTGGGCACATAGGGATGGTCCTTGACCGAGACGACCGGTCCGGGGCCCTTTTCCGGCGGCAGGAAGTCATCGCCTGCGAGGCGATCCGGAACCCATCCGGTGCCATCATTGGGCGCGAGATTGGGGATGCCCGTTGCCGGCGCGGCATGGGAAGAAGCCGCGCAAAGCAACCCAATCAAAATGGCGCTCGCGACATTGCGCTTCTTCATCGCATATCTCCCATGCGGCAACGCTTACGGCACGGCGAACACGTAGAGCGTCCAGCCCGCCGGAATGGCGACATATTGCTTACCGTCGATACCGAACGACATCGGATTGGCGTGAACCGGTCCGCCAAGCTGCATGTCCCAGAGCGGCTTGCCGTTTTCCGCGTCCAACGCGAAGAAATTGCCTTCCTCGGTGCCGCTGAACACAAGTCCGCCCGCCGTGGACAGCACGCCGTCCATGCCCGGCTGCAGCAGCTTGAACTCCCATTTCAGTTTTCCGGTCGTGCCGTCCAGCGCGCGGATCGCGGCATAGGCATCATCGCCATTGACTGCGGTTCCGCCGCCCGCCGTGTAGGGCTGGCCCGTGGTGTATTTCGCCTGGCCCTTATAGTAGATCGTGCTCATCTCGCGCGTGAATTGGTAGAACAGCTTTGTCTGCGGGCTGTAGGACGGGCTGTACCAATTCGCCGAACCCTGAAGATTCGGAAACACCGTCGTGCCCGCGATGCTGGGCTCGTTGCCGCCGCGAAGGATCGGCCGGCCCTTGGCGTCCAGACCATTGGCCCAGGTCTGCTTCGCATAGGGCGTGCCGCTGAGGAATTCGCCGGTCTCCCGGTCGAGCACGTAATAAAACGCGTTGCGGTTGGCGACCGCGATCAGCTTGCGCGGGCGGCCATTGATATTGTCGTCGAACAGCACGGGGATCTGGTTCGAATCCCAATCATGCAGGTCGTGCGGCGTGAACTGGAAATGCCATTTGATGCGCCCGGTATTCGGGTCAAGCGCGAGCACGGAACAGCTGTAGAGATTGTCGCCCGGCCGCACGTCGCCATCATAATCGGGACCGGGATTGCCGGTCATCCAATACAGAGTGTTCAGCGTGGGATCGTAGGATCCCGTCAACCAGGATGAGCTGCCGCCAATATTGGCGCTGTCCTTGCCCCACGAATCCCGCCCCGGTTCGCCGGGTCCCGGGATCGTATAGGTGCGCCACAATTGCTTGCCGGTCTTGGGATCATAGGCGGCGATGAAACCGCGAATGCCGGCTTCCGCGCCGGAAACGCCGACGACGATCTTGCCGTCGAGGGCCAGCGGCGCCAGCGTGAGGTAATAGCCTTTGCGGTTGTCGTCGACGACGATGTCCCAACGCACGGCGCCCGATTTGATGTCGAGCGCGGTCAGATGGCCCGCGATCGAACC
>JAXDMY010000050.1:0-14566 GCA_034665805.1 Alphaproteobacteria bacterium | reverse complement strand
TGTCGCCGAGGACGAGGCACTTTGATCCATGGTGCGTATTTCGTGCACCACGTGTTTGTTGTCTATGTCGATGACATCCAGTGCAAAAGAATTTGCCTTCTCAAAAGCCGCAATAAATTTCTGATCTTTGATATCGACACTGATGACATAGGCATTTGTATCGCCCTCCCGAGCTAGGCGGGCAGCATCTATTCCGACCTCGCTTACTTGCTCACCGCTATCTAAGGTCAAAATCAATGTGGACGGCAACGCGACTGGCGTTAGCACTACTCTAGCCACCTGGAGGACATAAGGAGTGCGTGGCTCACTCAAACCAACATCCATGTACTCGCTGCGCGTGTATACAGCATCACCACTGTTGGGACCGATGGGTAGCCGCACGACCACAGAACCCCTTTCAAATCGTCCAATTACGCTAAACTGCATGCCTACACTTACCCGGCCATAGGCTTCCTCCGACTGGCGTGAACAACTGTAGCCGACTACCGTCTCGGGGAAGAGCATCACCGTGGGAAGTTGGGGCACGCAACTCGCAACAGCCAAGGCAACGAAGACGGTTGCGGTAACCTTTGGGGAAATGTCCATTCGATTCTCGTCTGGTGGAATGGTCGTCCAGTCAGCGTATTTATCCCATTCGAGGTAGGGGGCCATAGCCTGATCGCCTTTCAGGCTTGTCTCCCCGCTGCGCAAGGCGACGAATGGTGGCTCGGCGCTGGGAAGCGACCGATTCAAGCAAGAGATTGAGAAGCGGGCCAAGCGCCGCGCGGCCCCGCTCCCGGCCGTCCGTCTTCCGGCACGAGGACAAACGGCAACTGAATCTAGTCTGATCCGATTCTTCTGACCCCGATTCTTCGTGGGTCTTCTAGGCGGCCTCGTCAGCGCGATCCCGCTTAGCGATCTGCCGCAGCCCAATTAGAGGACATCTTAAAAGCGGCTAACGGCCGCGATAGAGGAACGGCGGATCGCCGCCAACTTCCGCGAGTTCCGCGACAATATGGTGATGCGGCGACAAATGGCAGACGGGATCGGCGGCGCGCGCATCGCCGAGGAGCGCAAAGGCCTGGCAGCGGCAGCCGCCGAAATCGCGCTCGCGATAGGCGCAACTCACGCAGGGCTCCTTCATCCATGACGTGCCGCGAAACGCCATGAAGGCCGGGGATGATTCCCAGATCTCCGCGAGCGGATGATCTCGCACATTCCAGAATTCGAGTTCCGGAATGGTTTCCGCCGCGTGGCACGGGAGCACCCGCCCCGAAGGCGTCACATTCAGCGAGCGCTTGCCCCAGCCGCCCATGCAGGCCTTCGGATATTTGGCGAAATAATCGGGCGTCACCGCGTCGATGACGATGCGGCCATGATAGGTGCGGCGCAATTCTTCGATCTGGGCAACTGCGGCGTGCGCATCGTCATGCGCGGGCATGAGGGCCGCGCGGTTGGGCATCGCCCAACCGTAATATTGCACATGCGCAATCTCGATCCGCTGCGCGCCAAGCTCAAGCGCATGCTCGATCATTTGAGGGATGCGCGTGATGTTGTGCTTGTGGATGACGGCGTTCACCGTGAGACGAAGGCCCGCCTTGGTTACCGCGTGGGCGAGCGCGATTTTGCGCACATAGGCGCCGTCATAGCCTGCGACGCGGTCGGCTTGGGCCGGCTCGCCGTCCTGGATGGAAATCTGTACGTGGTCGAGACCGGCATCGACGAGCGCTTGAAGGCGCGGCTCCGTCACACCAACCGCCGAGGTGATGAGATTGGTATAGAGCCCCGCGTCGTGCGCGCTCCTGGTAATCGCTTCGAGGTCGCGGCGCGACGCCGGTTCGCCGCCCGAGAGATGCACCTGCAGCACGCCCATGGAGCCTGCTTCGCGCATCACGCGGGCCCAGGTTTCGGTATCGAGCTCGCTCGTGCGGCCTTCGAGTTCCAGCGGATTGGAGCA
The DNA here is from genome assembly GCA_034665805.1 of Alphaproteobacteria bacterium. Taxonomy (GTDB): domain Bacteria; phylum Pseudomonadota; class Alphaproteobacteria; order Micropepsales; family Micropepsaceae; genus CAIYRG01. Next base: position 12,630 of record JAXDMY010000050.1, on the reverse strand, counting down.
ATAGGGGCAGGCGAGCGGGCACCGATGGGTCAGCTCGGCCAGGAGCCCGAGCGGTGCCGCGAGCGCATTCACGGTGCGACGTCCAGCATGCGCTTGTCGGCGAGGGTCTGCAGAAGCTTTACGATGTCCGTCAGGATGCGCTCGCGCGGCGCTTTGTAGGCGGCGGCGAATTCATCGGCCATCTGGGCGATGGTGACACTGCCGTCGCAGCGTTTGAGAATGACCGCCGCGATGCCGTCGGCCTTGAACACGCGCTCGGGCGCCACGAGCACGGTGCCTTGCGCGGGATTCTCGGTGAGCCGCACGCCGCGCGGCAGCACGGGTTTGGATTCAGCCGTAATGGTGAGCGTCTCGCTCATCCGGCCTCCGGCACGAAGGCGCCTGGCGGAATATGGCCCGGCGTCACATAGGCGTACATCAGCGCGTCAAGCATCGCCCATAATACATCGCATTTGAAGGCGAGCGCGCCGATCACGAGATCCTGTTCGGCACGCGTCTTGGCGTTTCGCCGCACGTAATCGAGTGCAAAATCGGCATCGCGCGAGGCTTGCGGCGGGCGCTTGTCGAAATAGGCAAGCGCGTCCTTGGTGATGAAATCATACCCAGCGAGCATGCCCGCCATGCGCTCGCCGATGATCACGGGCGAAAACAGCTCGGTGAGACAGGAGGCGACCGCTTCGAGCAATGTCTTCTCGCGCACGAAATGCACATAGGCTTCGACCGCGAAGCGGGTACCGGGCAGCAGGCCCTTCAGCGATGTCACGTAATCGCGGTCCAGGCCCAAAGCGGAGGTGAGGCGAAGCCAGCGCTCGATACCGCCTTCGCCTTCGGCAGAGCCGTCATGGTCGATAAGCCGTTCGCGCCAGGCGCGGCGTAGCGCGGAATCGTCGGCGCGCGCGATCAGGCTCGCATCCTTCAACGGGATCATCGCCTGGTAATAGTAGCGATTGAGCGCCCAGGCCTGGACCTGGCCCTTGCTGCATTTGCCGCCATGGAGGAGCCCGTGGAAGGGATGAAGGCGGTGATAGCGTTTGGCGCCAAGCTCCCGCAGCTGCCATTCCAGTTCCTCGGGCGTGAGCAGAGTCACAGCGCGATCTCCATGCCGTCATAGGCGACCTCCCATCCGGCCGCGCGCACGGTCTCATATTCCGGTGAGCCGTCGATCAGGATGGGATTGGTGTTGTTGATGTGCAGATAGACGCGCCGCGCCTTGCCGTTCAGCGCGTTGAGCGAACCACCTTCGCCCGTGATGGGCATGTGGCCCATGCGCCGCCCGGTCTTGGTGCCCGCACTCATGCGGATCATCTCATCATCGGTGAACAGCGTGCCGTCGAAGAAGACGAGATCGGCTTTTGCAATTCGCGCCTGCACGGCCGCCGGCAGAGACGCCGCGCCTGGAATGAAAACGATGGAATGACCGCCTTTGCGCAATTCGAGACCGGTATTGAATTCCTCCGGACGGTCTATTGACGCATTCTCGAGGTAAAGCGGCACCTTGCCGGGCACGGCGAACAATTGCCCTTCCACGCCGCCGGGAAGCGCGAACCAGCGATCGAGTCGGACAGGCTCGCGGTGCACGCTCTCCGGGTTCAGCGCAGAGAACAATGTGTTCTCGAAAACAGTCGCGAGCACGCGCTCGGGTCCGAGAAGCGTGAAATTCTGGCGTTCGCGAAGCGAGAGAAGACCGGCAACCTGATCGATTTCGGCGCCCGTCAGAACCACGGCGGCAATTGGGCTGTCGCGCATGCCGGCGCGCGGTTGCAGTGCCGGGGTCGCACGAATCTGCGCGGTCAGATCGGGAGAGCCGTTGACGAGAACCCAGTCGGAGCCATTGCCGGAAATAGCGACGCTCGCTTGTGTACGAGCACGCGCACGCGCATCACCGGCCCAAGCGAGCTGGCAACACGCGCAACGACAATTCCACTGCGGAAAACCACCCCCCGCCGCCGCACCAAGAACGATGGCGCGAAGCGAATTGGGCAGAATTAGAACTCCGCCGGGGCGTAGGAGTTGATTTCCATGCCGATGCAGATTTCAACGAGTTCGGGCGTATTCCAAGCCATGCCGCGCTCCCATGAAGAGGCTTCGCTCTAACCGGACAAGTTCAGCACAAATCGCGTCTTGGCGCAATATCCGGCCGTTTCAGGCCGCCGCTTTGCGCGCCGCCACCACGGTTTCGGCCAGTTTGCCGCTGAGTTCGGCCAGATGGTCGAACTTCATCTCAAATGTGCCCACCCCTTGGGTCAAAGAACGCAGCTCCACGATCAGGTCGTGCAGCTCCGACTGCGGGATTTCCGCTTCCACCGTATCCCAGCCCAGCCAGCCGGCCCGCGCGTCAAAACCGAGGATGCGGCCTCTTCGCGTCGCGATCACCCCATTGGCGCTCGCGGTGGAATCCGACGGCACGTGAATCTTCACATGCATGATCGGCTCCAACAGGACGGGCGCGCAATTGGGCATGCCTTCGGTCATGCCGATGCGCGCGGCAGTCTGGAAGGCCGCATCCGACGAATCCACCGAGTGATAGGAGCCATCGGTGAGCGCCACCGTAATGTCGACCACGGGAAAACCGAGCGGACCGTGCTTGAGAAAATCCACGATTCCCTTCTCGACCGAGGGAATGAAATTGCGCGGCACCACGCCGCCGGAAATGCGATCCTCGAACACGAAGCCCGAGCCACGGGGCATGGGCTTGATCTCGATGACCACATCGCCGAATTGGCCGTGGCCGCCGGTCTGGCGCTTATGACGCCCGCGCTGCGTGGTGGATTTCTTGATGGTCTCCTTATACGGCACTTGCGGCTTATAGGTGTCGAGCTTCAGCCCATATTTGGATGCGAGCCTTTCCACGGCGACCTTCAGATGAATCTCGCCCTGGCCGAGCAGCACCATCTGATGCAGCTCGGCGTTCTGCTCGAAAATGAGCGAGGGATCCTCCTCGCGCAATTTGGCGATGGCCGCGGTCAGCTTCACCTCGTCCTTGCGGTCCGAAGCGGCAATGGCGAGGCCATAAACGGGGGTGAGCGTTTCGCTTTTGATCTTCAGCTTCGCGCCGGCTTTGGCGCCGGACAGCGTTTCACCCGTGATGACCTCTTCGAGCCGGCCCAGCGCCACCGTATCGCCGGGGCCCGCCTCGTTGAGCTTGATTTGCGCTTCGCCGCGCAGCGCGAACAGCCCGCCGACGCGCGTATCCGCGCCCTGGTGGTAAAGCACCGCGCTGTCCTTCACATGTCCGGATAGCACGCGCACGAGGCTGAGCTTGCCGCCATGGGCGGTGTGGTAGGTCTTCAGCACATGCGCGATCGTGTCGTTGCCCGTGACACCCGCCCTGGCGCGGACGGCAGAGACGTCGGGAACTTCATGACGCAGCATCTTCAGCAGCCTGCGGATACCGTTGTCCCCGAGCGCCGAGCCGATAAGGACGGGCACAATCAGTCCCTGTTGGAGGTCGCGCTCCAAATCCTGAAAGATCTCGTCGCGTGGAGGAGGAATATCGGAGAGCAGCTCTTCCATCAGATGCTCGTCGTAATCGGCGAGCTTCTCCAGCATCTGGAAGCGGGCTTCGGTCTCGCGGGCTTTGATCTCGTCGGTCATGTCGATCAGCTCGGAGGCCGCGTGCTCGCGATAGACATAGGCGCGCTCGAGCGCGAGATCGACAAATCCCGTGGCGATCTCGTTATTCCAGATTGGAATCTGGCGTATCACGAGCGGCTTGGGCGCAACGCGCTGCAGGGTTGCCAGCAGCTCGCGCAGCGCACCCGTCGCCTTGTCGATCTTGTTGACGAATAGCGCATGCGGGATCGCGAGATCGGCCAGACGCTTGAGATAGGGTTGCAGCATGGCGGCTTTGTGCGCCTCGGGTTCGCACACGACGATGGCCGCGTCGATGCCGGGCAGCACATTCGACGTCTCCTGCAGGAATTCGATCGAGCCCGGGCAGTCCAGGATGGTGAAGGTTTCATCGAGATAGCGCGTGGTCGCGCAATTCATCTCGACGCTCATTTGACGGTGACGCGCTTCGGGCGATGAATCGCCGACCGTATTGCCGGCCGGGACCGAGCCCTTGCGCTGGATGGCACCCGTTACCGACAGGATGCTTTCCAAAAGCGTGGTCTTGCCTGATCCGTAAGGTCCCACCAGGGCCACGCAACGTGGCCCACTTCCTCCATTCTTTCTTGGCATGGCTGTCTCCCTTTGTCCCCCACGGCCCATGCTCGCGCCAATCCGGGGGGGAAGGCAAGACGGTAGCGGCCCCTATCGCGGGGCCGTGTTGGGGGCGGCGAAAATATATTGCTGGACGTCGGGATTCCCCCGCCGCCACATCACATTGTCCAGGAAATAATGGTGAATGTTGATGAAGATGTAGAACATGAACAGGAATAGGCTCGGACCGAACATGCGCTTGTCATAGGGCAAGACGGCGTCGATGAAGCGCGGGACGCCCATGAATCCCAGAAAGCCGAGAAGCACGCCCACTCCGATGAAGATGGCGAGATTGGACCACATGCCTGCGGGAAACACGCGGTTCACGATCGAGCGTCGGGCCGCCATGTGCGGTTGCGATCCGGCGTTGATCTGGTAGCGCCAGACGACGGCAAGATATTGCAGCGAGTGGAACATCGGTACGACCACCAACACCAGCGGGTTCACCCGCACGAAGATCATCCAAAGGTAGAGCGTCGTGAGATAGGCGATGATCCCGTTCCACGGAAGCGCGCCGCGCGTTTCGCGCCAACGCTGGAAGAGGACGAAGAGCACAGCCAGCGTGGTGAGGATCGCGACCGCGATGGAGGCGACATAGAATGGCGTCGGGATGGGCAAGGAGAAATAGGTGAAGCCGAGATACCATGTGCCGGTGGAGAGTGCGTGATTCAACCCGAGCCAGGCCACCATCCAGCAAGCATAGCCATTAAGGCGCAAAATTGTCTTGGCGCGATCCGAAAACGTCAGACGCTTCTGCACGGAATCCACGATCAAGATGCCGTAGCCCTGTTTCACATAATGCCAGCCGACCAGGAAGAACATCAGATTGGCGCCATAGGCCAGGACCCGTGGGCTGCCGCTCAGCGCGGCCGCGCCAAAAAAGGCGATCAGCGCGGCGGGCACAACAATCCCGGAGAGGACGTAGCGCAGACGCAGCGGGCGCGGATAGGACGCGCCGAACGCTTTGGCCGCAAAGTTCCGGTAGAACATCTGATAGGAATGCGCGAAATGCGGCTGGTTGATCGCCGCCATCAGGACGGTGACCAGCACGATTTGCTGCGTGGTCGGGATACCGTTGGGCAAGAACAGCGCCATCAACCCACAGACGATGAGCGAGCCGCCGCCGAGGGTCAGGAAGTCGAAGACCGGCCCGAAGAGATAGCCTGGGCGACGAACTCGGGCAGATCTGGCAGCAGGAACAAAGCTTTGAGCAATAACATCGGCTTGGGTGGTGTCGGTCATGGCGACGGCATCTTAGGCTGAAAACGGGGGCCGCATAGTAACGCGCTCGTGTGGTGGATTTGAAGTTCCTAAGATTGAGATGGCATTCGCGTTTAGGAACTTCAAATCCAAAAACCACACGAGATTCAATAAATTGCTAGTGTGGCTTTGAATCCGAAATTCGCCCGGACCGTTGCCCAAGCACTTGCGAATTTCGGATTCGCCACACTAGGTCCGGTTTGGGAGACCTTGTCCTGGCTCTAATCTTGCCGCGTATTTCCGCGGCGCGTCCTCAGCGCAGATTGCCGCAGAAGCGCTGGATGCGGCCGCAGGCATCCTCCAGCACCTCGTTCGAGGTGGCATAGGAGATTCGGAAGAACGGCGACAAGCCGAAAGCGGCGCCATGCACCACGGCGACGCCCTCCGTTTCCAGAAGCGAATTGGCGAAATCTTCGTCGTTCCGGATCGTGGTTCCGCTGGGGGTCTTGAGGCCGATCATTTTCTTGATCGAGGGATAGACATAGAACGCGCCCTCCGGCACCGGACACTCGATGTAGGAGGTCTGGTTCAGCATCGAGACGACGAGGTCGCGCCGGCCTTCGAAAACCTTCTGGAATTTCGGAATGAAATCCTGGGTACCATTCAACGCCTCCACGCTCGCCCATTGCGAGATCGAGGTCGCGTTGGTGGCCGATTGCGATTGCAGCTTCGCCATGGCGGCGATCAAAGGCAGGGGACCCGCACAGTAGCCGATGCGCCAGCCTGTCATGGCATAGGCTTTGGAGACGCCATTCATGGTCAGCGTGCGCTCGTACAGTCCCGGCTCGACCTCAACGACCGTGTGGAACTTGAACCCGCCATAGACCAGATGCTCATACATGTCGTCGGTGAGCATCCAGACTTGCGGATGCCTCATCAACACGTCCGTGAGGGCCTTCAATTGCTCGTGCGTGTAACAGGCGCCGCTCGGATTCGACGGCTGGTTGAAGATGATCCATTTCGTCTTGGGCGTGATCGCCCGCTCCAAGGCTTCCGGCGTCAGGCGGAATCCATCTTCCAGCCGGGTCTCGACCACGACGGGCTTGCCCCCCGCGAGCAGGACAATGTCGGGATAACTCACCCAATAGGGTGCGGCTACGATGACCTCATCGCCTTCGTTTAAGGTCGCCATCATCGCATTGTAGATGATGGCCTTGCCGCCCGGCGCCACGAAGCATTGGGCCGAGGTGTAGTCGAGCTTGTTTTCGCGCTTGAATTTTTTCGCGATCGCAGCGCGCAGCTCCGGAATGCCCTCGATGCTGGTGTATTTGGTCTCGCCGCGCCGGATAGCCGCGATCGCCGCCTCCTTGATGTTATCGGGCGTGTCGAAGTCGGGTTCGCCGGCAGCCAGGCCGATGACATCCCGCCCGGCCGCCTTCAATTCGCGCGATTTCTGCGTCATCGCCAGCGTGGGCGAGGGCTTGATCCGTCCGAGGGCCTGGGCCAGGAAACCTGGCGGAAGGGCGGCCATTGGCAACTCCATTGGCGAAAAAAAGGCGGGCAGACCTAGCAATGGCAGGGAACCGGCGCAAGCACGTCGGTAAAAAGAAGCAGAAAACTAACCCTTCGGAAATAAATGTGGCGGAAACTCTGAGGTGTCGGAAACTCGGTGTTGTATGCGTCTTTCCTCACTCTTAGCGGCGGCGCTCGGTCTCGCGCTCGCCGCCTGTTCCAACAACCCGCAGCCCCCCGTCGGGCGCTGGCAGGGCGCTTATGAGGACCCAAACCTGGTCGTCGTGGCGCGCCTCGAGATCGATTCGTCCGGCACAGTGCGAATCTCAGCCCCCAATGCCATGGTCGACAATTCGCAGATGTCCAAACAGCAATTGGCAGATTTGCGCGAGCGCCTCGATGCGGGTCTCGCGCAATCCTGGTCCAGCGTTGGTCCCCTGCCGCTGGAATTCGACGGTCATGCCTTCCACAAGCCTGGAGGCGTGGCCCCGCAACTGGAATGGGACAATGCGGCGAAAAAGATGACCCTGGTGTTCTATTCGGGCAATCGTGCCTCGGTCCATGTTCCGCTGGATCCGGTCGCCGATTTCAGCAACAATTCCTGATCACCATTTGGCGAATGCGAAATAACCGGCGAGCACCAGGCAGCAGAATGCCGCCATATGATTCCAGCGGATCGCTTCGTTCAAATAGGTCACCGAAAACACCCCGAAGACGATCAGCGTGATGATCTCCTGCATCGTCTTGAGCTGCGCGGCGGAATAGACGGTGTGACCAATTCGGTTCGCAGGAACCGCAAAGCAATATTCGACGAAGGCGATGCCCCAGCTCACCAAGACCACAATCCACAGCGGTGAACCGGGAAATCTGAGCTGGCCATACCAGGCGAAGGTCATAAAAACATTGGAAATCGAAAGAAAAAGCAGGGGCGCAAAGGCGGGCCAGGTCATGTCGGGGAGCCTCTCAGGTTCAAGACCTTAACAATTGCATCATCATGTTTCGTCCAGTAGCGCTTGGGCGCGACAACCGGGGGTACATGCGAAGGGTCAAATATGGTATTCTTAGTGCAGAGCGACCGGATCGCCAGGCGGTTCGGCAAATTGGATGGAGGGTTCAAGTCCATGCGTATTCTGACAGCAGTGTCGGCTCTTGCTCTTTTGGGCTTTGTCGCCGTAGCGGGTGAAGCCCGCGCCGTGGTGATCGTGGTCGGCGGCGGCGCAGGCGCGCAATGCTATTCGACCGCGGAATTCGGCGATCCCTTCCAGGCTTTCGACATATGCAGCAAAGCATTGACGGATCAGGAAATGTCGGTGCGCGACAGGGGCGCAACCTATATCAACCGCAGTGTGGTCCGTCTGCGGGTGCACGACTATAGCGGCGCGATCGCCGATTGCGATCTCGCCCTTACGCGCGTGCCCACCATTGGAGAGGCCTATGTCAATCGCGGCGCGGCGCTTCTCAACCTCGACCGCGCGCAGGACGCACTGGTGGATCTCAACAAGGCCATCACGCTTGGCCTCGATAAGGTGCATCTCGCCTATTACAATCGCGGCCTGACCAAGGAAAAGCTGAATGACGTTCGCGGCGCCTATGAGGATTACAAAAAGGCGCTGGAGCTGAACCCGACATTTACGCTCGCTGCCGACCAGTTGAAACGCTTTAGCGTCACCGGCCAGATGATGACTCCTATGCGGTTGTAACGTGTGATCCGTCAGTCGGATCAGGATGGCCGGATAAGGATCGCGCGAAAGTCGTTGACATTGGTCCGGGTTGGACCGGTTTCAACGAGATCGCCCAGGCGCTCGAAAAATCCGTAGGCGTCGTTGCGCGCGAGCGCGGCTTTGGCGTCCGCGCCCAGATCTGTGCCGCGCGCGAGCGTATCGGGTCCGATGATCGCACCGGCGTTCGTCTCCGTGCCGTCGATACCATCGGTATCGCAAGCGATCGCCCAAACGCCCGAAGCGCCATCGAGCGCGAGCGCCAGCGCCAGAAGATATTCGCTGTTGCGCCCTCCTCGCCCATTGCCCTTCACGGTCACCGTGGTCTCGCCACCTGAGATGAGCACATAGGATTTCTTCTCAGCGCGATAGCGGAGCGCGAGCTCGGCATGGTCGCGCGCCACGGCACGCGCTTCCCCTTCGATATCATCCCCAAGATCGATCACGGAGAGACCTGCCGCTTCCGCCTCGCCTGCAGCCGCGGCAAGCGCATCGCGGGCACGGGCGATGATGCGGCTCCGTCCCTTGGCAAAAGCGGCATGGCCGGGTTTGGGTGTTTCGGCGGCAGGGCTTTCGAGCCAGGTTTTGACCGCCGGAGGAATGGCAATTTCGTATTTGTGCAGAATCGCCAGGGCCTGTTCGCGCGTGGTGGAATCGGGAACGGTTGGTCCCGATGCCACAGTCTCCGGATCATCGCCCGGTATATCGGAAATGATGAGGGACACGACCGTAGCCGGCTGAGCGGCGAGCGCGAGCCTTCCGCCTTTCACCGCGGAGAGATGCTTGCGCACGCAATTGATCTCGGCGATGGGGGTGCCGGATTTTAACAGCGCGCGCGTGATGGCCTGTTTGTCATCCAGCGTGATGCCGGGCGCCGGCAGGGCGAAGAGAGACGATCCGCCACCGGAGATGAGCGCGAGAACCAAATCGTCCTTCGTCAGGCCCTGCACTAGAGCGAGCATGCGTTTGGCGGCCGCCAAACCCGCTTCATCGGGCACGGGATGGCCGGCTTCCACAATCTCGATGGCGCGGCATGGCACGCCATGGCCGTAACGGGTAATCACAAGGCCTGAGAGAGGCCCCTGCCAGTGATCCTCCACCGCTTTTGCCATGGCAGCCGCGGCCTTGCCCGCGCCGACGACAAGGGTGCGGCCGCGAGGAGGCGTGGGCAGGTTCTGAGGTACGCAATGGGCCGCGCTCGCCGCCCTCACACCGGCGTGGAAAAGCCCCAGCAGGAACGCGCGCGGATCGGAATCCACGCGCCCTCAATCCTTGACGCGGATCTCGTGATTGGCGAGGCGCTCCAACACGCGCACGAGCGCCGAATCGTCGAGCCCGCCCTCGCCCGCCGCAAAATTGGCGTTGAACATTTCCTGGCAATGGGCGGTGTTGGGAAGCGAGATGTTCAGAGCGCGTGCGCCGGCAAGGGCAATGGCCAAATCCTTGGCGTGAAGTTCGATGCGAAACCCGGGCGCGAAGGTGCGCTTGAGCATCCGCTCGCCATGCACTTCGAGAATGCGCGAGGCGGCAAACCCGCCAAGCAGCGCCTGACGCACTTTCGCCGGGTCGGCTCCCGCCTTTGAGGCGAACAACAAAGCCTCGGCCACCGCTTCGATGTTCAGCGCGACGATGATCTGATTGGCGACTTTCGCCGTCTGACCATCGCCATTGCCGCCGATCAGCGTGATGGTTTTGCCCATCAGCTCGAACAATGGTTTCACGCGCGCAAAAATCTCCTCGCGCCCACCAACCATGAGAGTGAGCGTCGCGGCCTTGGCTCCGACTTCGCCACCGGAGACGGGAGAATCCAGATAGAAGCAGCCGAGCTCCTCGATGCGCCGCGCGATATCCTTGGTCGCGAGCGGCGAGATCGAGCTCATATCGACGACGATCTTGCCTTTAGAGAGTCCGGCCGCGACGCCGTCGGCGGCGAACAACACCTTCTCCACATCGGGCGTATCGGGCACCATGGTGAAGACGATGTCGGATTTCTCCGCGACTTCGCGCGGGGTGCGGCAGGCGACACCGCCCTTCTCCACCATCTCCTTCGGCACGCCGCTGCGCGTGTTGAGGAAGAGCTTGTGGCCGGCCGCCTGCAGATGGCCCGCCATCGGGCGGCCCATGATGCCCAGGCCGATGAAACCAAGATCCATGATGCTTGCTTTCCCTCTACCGCGGGCCGCGTCCGCCGCGTGCCCCGAACATGGCACTGATGTCCTGTTTGGTCAGCCCGGTCGGCAATTCATAGGTGCTCGCGGGAATCGCGGTGCGCTCCGCTTTGTTCACGGTCTGCTGCATATTCGGTCTTCCGCCGGAATACATCACGGTGTCGAGCGGCACGCCTTGGAAACCGATGGCTTTGTTCATGTCGGTCCAGTTCATGATGTCGCTCTTGGGTACGCTGGGCTGAGACATGATCGGCGACATGAAGTTCGAAAACCGCTCGAACACTTGGAAATCGGCTTGGCTAAAACCCGTCGCGGCGATCCGCGCAATGCAGAGGTCCTCTTCCTGCTGTCCGTTCACGGTCTTGCGGTATTGATCGCAAGACCAGCCGGCGACGGTCTTGCTGCCACCTGCCCGGGTATAACTCACCTGCGGAGCAGCCGGCGCGCCGCCGCGTCCGCCTGCGAGACCGGCCAAACCACCGCGCCCGGCCATCATGGCTTCCATCTGCGCCCTCTGCTCGGGTGGAAGCTTTGCCATCTCGGCCTGCATTTGCGCCATCGCGGCGGCCATTTGCGCGCTCGCGCCCGCCACCTGGCCCGCCATTTGCTGCATGGTCTCGGGCGTCCATTCCATATAGGACTTCTTTTGCGGTTCGATCATCCACACACGATTCAGATCGCCGCGAAAAATCATGATGTTATCGGCATTAACGAGTTTCATTCGGTCTGTGTCGATATAGACAGTCGTAGGATCCACCTTTTTCGTGTCCAGGTTGGTTTGGTTGGATGTCACCACCACGCCGGACAGGGCGCTCCCAGACCAGCCGACGACCAGAGCCGCTACTCCCCATGACAGACCGTGGCGCATCGTTTTCCTCCCATCTTGGCTAAGGCCAAGAATGCAATGAATGATCCCACCCCAGCAAGGGCGGGCTTGGCTGGCGAACACCCCCCTCGTGCGCGGCTGGGCGATCTGTGGTATATGGGATGAGGCGCGGAATATGCGCCTCCCCCGGAACTTCAAGGAACCCAAACCCATGCGATCCAAAAGCCTTCTTCTTGGAAGTTTTATCGCGCTCCTCGCCGTTCCGGCGATGGCGCAAGGCAACAATGCGATTAACCTCGTTGGCACGATCGACAAAGTCGACGCCACCTCGATCACCGTAAAGATGGAAGAAAGCACCGAGACGGTGAAGATCGCCCCGAACGTGCTCTACCTCCAGAACAAGCCGGCCAAGCTGAGCGACATCAAGGCGAACGATTTCGTGGCTTCCGCCGGGGTTCGTAAAGCTGACGGCAAGCTGCATTCGACCGAGCTGCGCATCTTCCCCGAAGCCATGCGCGGAGTTGGTGAAGGCCAGCGCCCGATGAATGACGCCAACAACCAGACGATGACCAATGCGACGGTCACCGGCACAGTCCTCGCCGGCGGCAGCAACAATATGAAAGTGAAATTCCCCGGGGGCGAGTCCGATTTGATCCTCGACCCCGGCGTGCCCGTGTTCGCCATCACGCCCATCGACAAGGGCATGGTGAAAGCCGGCGCGAAGGTGCGCGTGCAAGGCGTAAAGACGGCCGACGGCGCGGTCGCCAACCGCATTACGCTTCAGTAAGCGCAAGCCCTCTGGATTTGTTTCCAAGGCGGCGTCCGCAAGGGCGCCGCCTTTCGTTTGCGGAGCATGCCCCGTGAGCCTCTGACGAAGCTAAGGTCTTGTCCATAAATAAATCAGTCAATGTGTACGTCTGCGTGGTGAGATAGTGTAGTTCCAGTCGCCGTGGAACGCATGGCAGGAAAGATTGACGGCGGCCAGTTGGTCGTCGGAAACCTT
>JAXDMY010000049.1:0-18094 GCA_034665805.1 Alphaproteobacteria bacterium | reverse complement strand
AACCGGGATGCGGAGGGCTCTTCATACTCATGGCGTACTCCTTCAATGATAATCGAGATAGTCCACATCTGTGGCGGCGCCTTCTTGGAAACGAAAAATAATCCGCCAGTTTGCTTGGATCGTAACGCTCCAAAATCCCGCGAGATCGCCTTTCAACGGATGCAAGCGCCACCCCGGCAGGTCCATATGTTCGGGACGCGACGCGCGATCAAGGCGTGCCAGTACGCGCTTAATCTTGTCCAAATGATCAGGGTTGAGACTTCGCGGATTATCGTCCTCGTAGAGCCGCTTTAATGCTCGGTTACGAAACCGCTGTATCATCTGCGATTTGTATACTGACAATGGTCACTTGTCAATCGGGTTCATCAGTTCCTGGCGGCAGATGATTCATTGGCTCGCGAAGGCTCGCCAACTGGATGGCCGGCTCTCCTTCGACAGGCTCAGGATGAGGGCCGGCCATGGTGAGTTGGTGTTACCCCCGCCATTTGATGGAGCAGCCCATGGAGGGGATTTGGTCCTTCGGGCCGTGGCCTGTATCGGCGACCAGCTTCATCGCTTCGTACAGCTCCCGGCGCGCGTGCTTCACCAGCGTGGTCTTGGATTCGTCCAGCCGCCCGCGATATTGCAATTCGTCCTTCGCGTTGAAGCCGAAGAAATCGGGCGTGCACACCGCGCCATAGGCACGCGCGACGTCCTGGGTTTCGTCCATCACATAAGGGAAGGGGAATTTGTGCTCCGCTGCAAACGCCTTCATGTTCGCGAAGGAATCGCCCGGCGAGATTTTCGTGTCGTTCGGCATGATGGCGATGACGCCAATGCCCATTGCCTGCAGAGCACGCGCTTCGTCGGCCAGCCGGTCGATGATGGTGCGCACATAGGGGCAATGATTGCAGATGAAGACGACGAGCGTGCCCTTGGGCCCGCGCACATCCTTCAACGTGTAGGTCTTGCCGTCCACACCGGCAAGCGCGAAGTCGGGCGCCTTCCAGCCGAACTCGCAAATCGGATTCTGCAGCAGCGCCATCGAACCCCCCGTCCTGGTGATGTGCGAATCTGCCACTCCTCGATGCCACCATCAACAAGCCCGGCCACATCCGGGAACTTTGGCGCGAACGTTGCGTTTGCGAAATCAGGGAGGGGCACATCACAAGGAGAAGCCCCATGGCCAAATCATCACCAAGCCAGAAGAAGACGGCGGGCCGCGTCATGCACGAATTCAAGCATGGCGAGCTCAAAAACGGACCAGGCGGCAAGGGCGGCAAGGTCAAGAGCCGCAAGCAAGCCATCGCCATCGCCATACATGAATCGGGGACTTCGAAATACGCCAGTAAAGCCGAGAACAAGAGAAGCCTCGCCAAATCGAAGCGCAAGGAAGCGCGCGGCGAAACCGGCCAGCAGGAAAAAGAGGGAAAATCGCATGTCGGCGCGCGCGGCAAACGCGAGAGCTCGCGCGCGATGGGCGGCAAAAACGCCACGAGCACCACGCGGCGCGGTGTCGCCCCGCGTTCCCGCGCCAGCGCCACGCATAAGAGGAAATCGGCGAACACGAGCGGGAAGCGCAAGGCGTCGTGACCCCCACCCTCGCCGCGTCGCGGCTCGACCTCCCCGCAAGGGGGGGGGGAAGCAGGTTACAATCAGGGCGCCTCATGCAGGAGCACAGCTGCCGTCCTTCGAGACGGCGCCTTCGCGCCTCCTCAAGGATGAGGCAGCTGTGCGTCTCGAAGCACGCGGCCTGACTGGATGGCAGGGTCCTTCGACAAGTTCAGGATGAGGGCCCTGCCATGGTGGGTTGGGGTTGGGTTTAACCTTCCATGGCGAGCCGGGACTAAAGTTTGGCCTTGCCGTCGCAGATCTCGCGGTAAAGCTCGGGCGTCAGGCTCACATAACGCCCGCTCGCCGCCTCGCGTACATAGAGCGGATCGGTGATTCCTGCGGGATCGAAGCCCTCTTTCTGCAGCTCGATCTTGCGCTGCTTGAACGTGCTGGTGACTTCCATCTCGCGCTGGAAGCGCAGGAAGATCGGCCGCGCGAAAAACGGCAGGTTCTTTTCGAGATAGACCGTCAAGCCGGCGAGGTCGAAAGCGTTTCCCCTCACCAAAGCGGCCATGCCAGCCTTGCCCTCGCCGCCCGGCACTTCCACGCCATAGACATTGGCTTCCTTCACGCCCGGAAACACCGACAAAGCTTCGGCGACTTCCGAGGTCGCGACATTCTCGCCCTTCCAGCGGAAGGTGTCGCCGGTGCGGTCGACGAAATAGAAATAGCCATGGGCATCGCGGCGCATCAGATCGCCGGTGCGGAACCAGGCATCGCCAGCGGCGAAAGCATCGCGCAGGATTTTTTTCTCGGTGTCCGCGGCGTTGGTGTAGCCGTCGAAACGCGAGCGCGGATCGTTGGGATCGATTCGCCCCACCGCTTCGCCCACTTCGCCATCGCGGGTCTCGCGGCAAAGCCCGTCGGCTTCGCGCAGCGCGGCGCCCTTTTCCAAATCATATCTGACCAGCCGGATCTTCAGCACGCTGCGCGCATACCAAGGCACGCGGCCGATGGCGCCAACCTTGCCGTCATAATTGATCATGCCGACATTGCCTTCGGTGGCGCCGTAAAATTCCATGATGTGCGGGATGCCGAAACGCGCCTGGAATTTGGGCCAGATTTCGGGACGCAGACCATTGCCGATGGCGATTCGCAGATGGTGATCGCGTTCATGCGGATGTTCGGCCGTGTTCAGCAGATAGCGGCACAGTTCGCCGATATATTGGAACACCGTCGGCTGGTAACGATGGCAATCGTCCCAGAATTCACCGGCCGAGAACCTGCTGCGCACCACCAGCGAGGCGCCCGCCAAAAAACATGGGCCCAGCGCCGCGATGCCGCCCGACGAGTGATAGAGCGGCAGCACGTCATACATGCGGTCGTCTGCCTTGGCATTCACCGCGCCCTGGAACGCGCTCATGATGTGAAGCAGGCGCATGTGGCTGATATTGGCGGCTTTGGGAAGCCCGGTCGTCCCGGAGGTGTAGATGTACAGCGCTCTATCGCGGCAATAGAGGTCCGCGCGGCTGTCCGGGCCGAGCGGCGCGGCCGATTGCTGCATGAGGGCGGTATCCAGATCCTCGCAACCCGCGCACACGCCGCCGGTCGCCCAGAGCTTGGGAGCCAAGTCCAATCCCGCGGCGGCGGTATGGTAATTCGCCACCAGCTCGCCGCTCAGGATCAGGTGTCTGCCGCCGGCAATGGCGATGGAATGACACAAAGCCTGGCCGGTCAGATTCGTGTTGACCAGCGCGCCCACAAACCCGGCCTTGAGAAGACCCAGCCACGCCATGACATATTCGGGGCGGTTCTCCATCAGAATGGTCACCACGTCGCCCTTGGCGAGGCCGAGCGCTTTGGCCCAACGCGCAAAGCGGTTGGCGCCTTGATCCAGCTCCCCCCAGCTGACGATGCGGTCTTCGTGGAGAATGGCGGGGCTGTTAGGGCGTTCTTTCGCCCAGCGTTCCACCCAATCGGAGATGGTGAGCTTGGCATCGGGATGAACGCCGCGCGTGAGCTTCAAGGTGCGCGTTACCGCCGCGACAAAGGCGGTCTCGCGGCTCACAGCCTCCAAGAGGCCCATCGGCGAATCGCCCCTGCTGACGTAAAGCTGGCGGGAGAATAGGTTTGGGGTGTTCCGGGTCAAGCGGCGATATGGAAAGTCCTCAAGAAGTGGTTGATCTGCGCGGGCTGAAATGCCCGCTGCCCGCTTTGATGACGCGGCGCTATCTGGCGCGGGCGCCGGAGCATTGCGTGGTCGTCGTGATCGCCGACGATCCCATGGCGTCGATCGATGTGCCGCATATGTGCGCGAGCGAAGGCTTCGAGGTTCTTGAGGTTCAGCGCCTCGGCGATGAGTCGCGCATGATTATCCGCAAACCCTGAGCACGATCAGTGTACCGATGAAGCATCGGCGCTTCCGAGCGCGTCGATCGCCGCCGCCAAGCCCTGGACGGGCAGGTTCAGAATCACCCATTGGCGGGCAAGCGCAGGGAACGTGACCTGGAGGCTGTTGGTGGTGGAGAGGTGCTGCCAATCCTCAGGCGCCAAGGTTCCCGCGGCCAGGCATTCCTTATCGGCGCAATCGCGCACCATCGTCTTGACCATGCTCAAATCGTCGAAGCGCAGCGTGATGACATCGCCCGCTCGCGCGGTGGGCGGCAGCCGCAGCATCGCGGAAGGCGTGCGCCTGGGCCCCACAAGACTGAAATTGATCGCCACAATGACTTGAGACGGCGAGGGCGCCCCTGCGGGACTCGGCACAATGGGGGTCTGGGCGGATGCGGGCATTTCCTGATTTATGCGGCAAGCGTTCCCGCTGGATGATTTCACATTTGGCTGCGGCGCGGGCGCCGCCGAAGCGTCCAACGCATCGAGCGAGGAGGGCCCTGGAACGCAGATCACCCGCCAACGACCGAACTCGGCGACCCCGATAAAACCTGGGGTGATGCGCTGCCCGCCGCGCGCCATGGCGAAAAGCTCCGAAGGCGCCGGCGCGCCGAGCGCGAAATAGAGCGCGGCAAGCGCGATGACCGCCAGAGCCGTACCAAGAAGGATCAGCGTGCGCCGCAACTGGCTCTAGACCCTGTTCACAAAGCCGGGGTTTGCACGATTCAACACCTTACGGATTCGCCCTGGCGCTTGCCGTGCGGGCACCCGTCACCATGTCGGGGACAAGGCTCTTGAGAATTGCGCGCGCCGCGAGCGCATCTGGGTGCGTCCCCACCTGCTCGGGCGTCAGCAGGATGATTTCTGATCGAGCCGTATAACGGGTAATGGGAACAGCCTCCTTTTCGCTCCAAAAGGCGGGAGTCGACCCCTTGGCGAAATGCTCGGCGCGTCCGGGGTAACGGCGTCCTAAGCCGAACGCCAGGCCGTTTGCCGGATCCCAGTTATCGTTCGTGCGATAGAGATTGGTGTCCGACTCGATGGTGCGATTGTCGAACGCGAAATAATTGTAGCCCGCCCCCACCGTGACCTCGGCGGCGCGGCGCAGCAGGAAATCCTCCACCTGTCCGCGCGAAGTCTGAGTATCGCCGGCAAAGCTGACCCGATAGCGGATAGCGTTGATCTGCTGATCCGCATAGCCGGCGCCTTCATCGGAGGCTTGCGGCCGATAGGTCGGGACGTTCTCGGTGGGGGTGGCGCAGCCGCAAAGCATCAGAATCGCCGCGGCGCAGGCCGCAGCGGCGGCGTGCCTAAGTGACGATTCTGCCCAGAATTGCGCCCTCTTCATTGCTCGCCGACCTAAGAGACTCCCCCATTATACCAGGGCGGCCATTGCAATGGTCGAACCAAAAATACATAAATGACTGGTCAGTTATCAAAATGATCGTCATGGCTAGCCAGAAAACGCCAACCGCGAATGCGCCGGCGCAGACGGAAACGGCACGCTGGCGCCGGCGCAAAGATGCAAGGCCGCAGGAAATCCTCGAAGCCGCGCTCTCCGTCTTCGCCGAGAGAGGCTTTGCGGCGGCGCGGATGGAACAGATCGCGGCGCGCGCCGGCGTATCGAAGGGCACGATCTACCTCTATTTCGACAGCAAAGAGGCGGTGTTCAGGGCCTTAGTCCATGAGATGCTGGGGACCCAGATCACGCGCTTCACCGATTTCGCCCGCGCCTCATCGGGACCCGTAGCGCCGGTCATCGCCGACATCCTGCGCGGAATCGGTCATTTCATCTCGACCAGCAACCGCGTCGTGCTGCCCAAGATCGTCATCGCCGAGGCCGGCAACTTCCCGGACCTGGCGCGCATCTATCGCGAGGAAGTGGCCGAACGCGGCATGGCCCTTTTCGCCGAGCTTCTGAAGAGAGGAATGGCGAACGGCGAATTCCGCACCCTGCCCATTCCCCACGCCGTGCGCCTGTGCATCGCGCCGGTTTTGTTGGCCGCCATCTGGCGCACCACCTTCGCGCAACTGGATGCCGAACCCTACGACTATGCGGGATTGATCGAGACTCATATCGCAACGCTTCTGCGCGGTTTGAAGCGCGAGGAGAGTGACACATGAAACATCGGTTCCCGTGGGTCGCGATCCCAGCCATGTGTCTCCTCGCCTCATGCGAGCAGCCGAAGAACGATTATTGGCTTGGCTACATCGAAGGCGAACTGGCGCTGATTGCGCCGCCTCAGCCGGGCTGGATCACCAGCATCGAAGTCGCCCGCGGTGCAAAAATCAAGTCGGGCGATGCGCTTTTCACGCTGGATGCGGTGCGCGAACTCGCCGCGCGCGACAACGCCACCGCCGCTATTGCGGCCGCCAACGAACAAGCAAGCCAGGCTGCGTCTCAGATCGCCCAAGCCCAGGCCGAAGAGGCGCAAGTCGAAACCGACATCGCCAAGAACCAGAAGGAACTCGCACGCCAGCAGGAGTTGGTCCGCATTGGGGCAACGCCGCGGCGCGATCTCGAAATCGCGCAAGCGGCTTATGACAGCGCCCGCGCTCACCGCACCCAGACCGTCGCATTGCAGACCCAGGCGGCGGCGGCGCGCCGTCAGGCGCAAGCCCAGGCACATCAGGCCGAAGCCAATCTCACCACCGCTGAGTTCAATCTCTCCGAGCGCGCGGTGCATACGCAGGTCGCGGGCGATGTGCAGGATATTTATTTCCGTCAGGGCGAATACGCCAATGCCGGCGCGCCGGTCGTGGCGGTGCTGCCGCCGGCCAATGTCTTCGTGCGCTTCTTCGTGCCCGAACGAGAGGTGGCGCAATTGACGCTGGGAAGCCGGGTGGCAATTTCTTGCGACGGTTGTCCAATCGGACTCACCGGCACCATCAGTTTCATCGCCGCGCAGGCCGAATTCACCCCGCCGGTGATCTACAGCACCGGGAATCGCGAAAGGCTGGTGTTCAAGGCCGAAGCCCGCGTTGCGGACGGCCTTCCGATTCGCCCGGGCGTGCCGGTGGAAGTCCGGCCCGTCGTTTTGGCCGCCACGCCGCCTGCCGCGCCGTGAGCGAGCTTGCCATTGACGTTCACGGCCTCACCAAGCGCTTCGGGCGCAAGACCGCCGTCGATGGCGTCGACATCGCCGTGCCCGAAGGCCAGGTCTGGGGTTTCTTAGGACCGAACGGCAGCGGCAAGACAACCACTATCCGCATGCTTTGCGGGCTCTTGAAACCTGATGCCGGGAGCGGCACCTGCCTTGGCTACGACATCCGCAGCCAGAGGGAGAGCATCAAACGCAACGTCGGCTATATGACGCAGCGCTTCAGTTTCTGGGAAGATTTGTCCATCCGCGAAAATCTGGAATTCGTCGCGCGCATCTATGAGATTCGAGAGCGCAAGCAAAAAATCGACGCCACCCTTGCGCGTCTCGGCCTCGAGCAGCGTCAGGACCAGCTCGCCGGTGAACTTTCCGGCGGCTGGAAGCAGCGGCTCGCGCTTGCCGCCTGCATGCTTCACGAGCCCAGGCTGCTGCTGCTGGACGAGCCGACGGCGGGCGTCGATCCCAAAGCAAGACGCGAGTTCTGGGAGGAAATCCATCATCTGAGCCAAAGCGGCCTCACGGTCCTGGTCAGCACCCATTACATGGATGAGGCCGAACGCTGCGACCGCGTCGTCTTCATCAATCTGGGCCACATCGTAGCGCGGGGCACGGTGCAAGATGTCATTCAACAATCGGGGCTGATCACATTCATTGTCGGAGGCTCCGACGTTCGTCAGTTTCTGCCGCAGCTGGAAGGCAAGCCGGGGATCGAACATGTCGCCTTCTTCGGGGCGGCGCTGCATGTCAGCGGCCATGATCGCGTCTTGCTCGATCAGGCGCTGGCTCCGGTGCGATCGCGGCCCGGCGTCGAGATTCGGCAGGCTACCCCAAGCCTCGAAGATGTCTTCATCCATTTGCAGAGTCAGGCGGGAGTGACCTCATGAAAGGCATTTCGCTCTCGCGGCTGTTCGCGATCCTGATCAAGGAATTCATCCAGATGCGGCGCGACCGCGGCACGTTCGCGGTTATGGTCGGCGTACCTGTGCTGCAGATGCTCGCATTCGGCTTCGCGATCAACACCGATCCGAAGCACTTGCCGACCGCCATCCATATTGCCGACAATAGCGTCTACGCTCGTTCCATCGAGGCGGCGCTCAAGAATTCCGACTATTTCGACATCGTCACGGAGGCGCCCTCACAGGAAGCCGGCGACCGCATGCTCGATGAGGGCGAGGTCTCTTTCGTCGTCACCATCCCGGTGAATTTCGCCCGCGACCTGGTCCGCGGCCTTAGCCCGGAGGTGCTGATCCAAGCCGATGCAACCGATCCTTCGGCTGCTTCCAACGCGCTGGCGGCCATGTCCGAGCTCGCGACATCGGCCCTCAAGGACGATCTTGTGGGACCTCTGGCCACTCGCGCGAACCATCCGCCTTTCACCACCGTGATCCAACGGCGCTACAATCCCGAAGGCATCACCGCTTACAATATCGTGCCCGGTCTGATCGCGACCATTCTCACCATGACCATGGTCATGGTGACGGCAGTGGCAATGACGCGCGAACGAGAGCGTGGAACGTTCGAAAACCTGCTGGCGATGCCGGCGCATCGCTTCGAGGTGATGCTCGGAAAGATCCTCCCCTATATCGCGGTGGGCTATGTGCAGTTGTCGCTTATCCTCTTGGGCGCGCGATTCATCTTCCATGTCCCGATGATCGGTTCGCTTTGGCTTCTGGTTGCGGTGGCGGGGATTTTCATTGCCGCCAATCTGGCGCTCGGTTTCACCTTCTCCACGATTGCGACAACCCAGCTACAGGCGATGCAGATGGCCGTGTTCTTCTTGCTGCCGTCGATTCTGCTGTCGGGTTTCGCGTTTCCGTTCCGTGGAATGCCCGACTGGGCGCAATGGGTGGGTGAGTTGCTCCCTGCAACCTATTTCCTGCGCGTCGTGCGAGGGATTCTGCTCAAGGGAAACGGCTGGGTCGAAATCTTGCCCAATCTCTGGCCGCTGTTGATCTTTCTGTTTGTGGTCGGCTCGATCGCTTTGCTGCGCTACCGCGAGACGTTGGATTAGACGGGACGTAACGTCGCGGGGTCCCGTATTTTCCATATTAAGCCGCAATATCATGGGCTTAGATGCGCACCGCCAGGGGCTTGCTGGGGCCGAAGAGCAAGCGTATTTTCCGCCCCCTTATCGGGAACGAAACCATCCCGAAAGGCGGGACGTTGTAGAAGCGTTCCTCATTTTAGGCCCATGCGGGCCGGCAACCGGTATCGGATGATCCGCGAGCGCATTCTCCCGTGAACCAGATGTCCAGGACCGAGGCCGCTCGCGGCCATGGTGTTGCGTCCAAAGTGTCGGGCGCTGCTTGGCGCCGGCGTCAAGCGTGGCTCACGCTGGGCGCATTGGGTGTCGTTTACGGGGACATCGGCACCAGCCCGCTTTATGCGGTGCGCCAATCGGTACTGGCGACCGGCGGCGGCACGGCGACGCATGATGCGGTGCTGGGGGCGATCTCCCTCATCCTGTGGTCGCTGATCATCATTGTGACCATCAAATACATCGTCTTCATCCTTCGCGCCGACAACAAGGGCGAAGGCGGAGTGATCGCTCTCGCCTCTCTGGCGCACCGCTGCCCCGGCCTGTCCCGCCGCATGAAAACCACGATCGGCGCCGCTGGCGTGCTCGGACTCGCTCTCTTCTTCGGCGATGGCATGTTGACGCCGGCGATTTCGGTCCTTTCCGCCGTCGAAGGCATCAAACTCGAAGAACCGGAATTGGCTCCGCTGGTCCTTCCCCTCACCCTGATCATTCTGCTTGGACTGTTCCTGATCCAGAACCGCGGCACCGGACGGTTGGGCCGGCTGTTTGGACCGATCGTGCTCCTCTGGTTCCTGGCGCTCGCTGCGCTCGGCGTGCGTTCCATCGCCATAACGCCGTCCATCCTGCTGGCCGTGAATCCCTGGGAGGGAATTGGTCTTTTCGTCGTCGAGCCCTGGGTTGCTTTCGTCGCGCTAGGCTCCGTCGTCCTGACGGTCACAGGCGTGGAAACCCTTTACGCCGACATGGGCCATTTCGGGCGAACGGCCATCCGTCTCGGCTGGCTTGCGGTGGCGTTCCCGGCGCTCATTCTCAATTACCTCGGCCAAGGAGCGCTGCTGCTGCGCGATCCCGCCGCGCTGGAGAATCCTTTTTATGGACTCGCACCCGAGGGATTCCATTATCCGCTGGTCGCCCTGGCGACGGTGGCCACCATCATCGCGAGCCAAGCGGTGATTTCCGGCGTATTCTCGATCACGCGTCAATCCGTCCAGCTCGGGCAATTGCCGCGCATGGAGATCCGCCACACATCGGCCACCGATTACGGACAGATCTATGTGCCGCGCGCCAACACGCTGATGCTGATCGGCGTCATCGCCATCGTACTGATCTACAAGAATTCCGACGCGCTCGCCGCGGCCTATGGCATGGCGGTTACGGGCATGATGTCGATCACAACCTTCCTCGGATTGATTGTCGTTATCCGCCAATGGCATTGGAAGCCGGTCTGGATTGCGATCGCCTTCACCACCTTCATCCTGACCGATCTCACCTTCCTCGGCGCCGTGTCGTTGAAACTGTTCGAGGGCGCCTGGCTGCCGCTCGCCATTGCCGCGGCCGTCTTCGTGATGATGGAAACCTGGCGTGGCGGGAAGCGCGTGCTCCTCGAGAAGGCCTATGGCAGCGGCATCTCCACCGACATCTTCCTGGAACGCGCCGACAAGACGCCGATCCGCATTGCCGGCACCGCGATCTTCACGACACCCAGGCTCGACGAAGTGCCCGGTTCGCTGCTGCACAATCTCAAGCACAACAAGGTCCTGCACGAGCGCGTGATCTTCTTGCGCGTCGATGTGCAGGACGTGCCGTTCGTACCCCCTGAAAAACGCCTCACGGTGAACAAATTGGGCAAGGGTTTCTATACGGTGGAAATGCATTTCGGGTTCTTCCAGACACCCGACGTGCCCGCCGGGCTGGAAGGCACCCGCGCCCATGGGCTCGCGCTCGATCTCGACGCGACGACATTTTTCATTCGCCGTGAAACGCTGATTCCGGCGCGGGTCTCCGCGCTCGCCAAATGGCAGACGAGGCTGTTCATCAAGCTCTACGCTTCGGCCTTGGAAGCGGCGCAGTTCTACCGTCTGCCGCCGGGCCGCGTGGTGGAGCTCGGTTCGCAGACCGAAATCTAATCCACCGCGTACACCAGTGTCTTCAGATAGGCCGTTTCCGGCAGCATGGGATGCACCGGGTGATCTGGTCCTGCGCCCGCTTCCCGGATGAGCGCGGCGGCGCGCCCGGCGCGCTCCAGCCCGGCGGCACATTCCGCGTCAAAGCGCTCGAGCGACATATTGTGCGAGCAGGACGCGAGCATCAGGAATCCGCCGGGGGCAACGACGCCTGCAGCCATTCGGGCGAGCTTGCGATAGGCGCGCGCCGCGGCCTCCAAATCTTTGCGCGAGGGTGCGAAAGGCGGCGGATCGCAAATCACGATGTCGAAACGCGCATTGGCGCGCGCGAGCCGCTCCAGCTCCTCGAACACATCGCATTTGACAAAGCGGCAGAGCCCGGTCGCGCCGTTCGCAACGGCGCCTTCGGCGGCGAGCTTCAAGGCGCTTTCCGAGGAATCGAGGCCGGTGACCTGTTCGGCGCCCTTTGCGGCAGCGAGCAGGGAAAATCCGCCGCTGTAGCAATAGGCGTCAAGCACGCGTCTTCCCTTCGCAAGCCGCGCGATGAAGGCGCGATTCTCCCGCTGGTCGTAATACCAGCCCGATTTCTGGCCCGCTTGCGGATCGGCAAGATAGGCGACGCCGTTTTCTTCGACGCGGATACGTTCCGCCGTTTCGCCTTTGACCACGCGCACATAGGAATCCAAACCTTCCAGTGCGCGGGCTTGTGTATCGTTGCGCAAGATCACCACCTTGGGCGCAATCGCCGCATCCAGACCGGCAATCAGATCTTCGATGAGACGTTCCATGCCGGCGGTGGTGATCTGCACCACGCAGATCTCGCCGAAACAGTCGATGACAAGGCCGGGCAGGCCATCGCCCTCGGCATGGACCAGCCGATAAAAAGGCGCGTCATAAAAATGCTCGCGCAGGGCGCGCGCATGACGGAACCTCTCGGCGAAGAACGCCGCGTCGATCTTCCCCACCTGCTTGGCCAGAAGCCTGATGGCGATCAAGCTCTTGGGGTTGAAATAGCCCAATCCGATTGTCGCGCCGTCCTCCGCGGCAAGCTCGACCAGCGAGCCGGGAACAAGCGCTTTCGCATTGCCGTCCATGACGATTTCATTGGAGAAGGCCCAGGGCGCGCCGTTGCGCACGCGCCAGCCTTCGCGCGGTTTCAGCCGGATGATGGGCAGGCGCGCATTCATCGCTTCAGCTCCGTTTGCCGCTAGTGTGGTGGATTTGACGTTCCCAAGATTTTCATGGCATTCCCGTTTGGGAACTTCAAATCCGAAAACCACACTAGATTCAATAGACTGCTAGTGTGGCTATGAACCCGAAAATCGCTCGGAGTGTTGCCCAAACACTTGCGAATTTCGGGTTCGCCACGCTAGGTGTTGCGCTTGATATAGAGGACCAGGTTCCGCTGGGCGATGCCGAACATGAAACTCGCAAGCGCATTTGCGCCCGATCTCTGATCATGTCGAACGCAAGCCGTCCGCCTTTGCCGCCTTTCAGCTTCGAGACCGCAGTCCAGAAGGCCCGCATGGCGGAAGATGCATGGAACAGCCGCGATCCCGCGCGTGTCGCCCTCGCCTATAGCGAAGACAGCCGCTGGCGGAACCGGGCCGAATTCTTCGAGGGCCGGTCTGCGATCATCGCTTTCCTCACCCGCAAATGGGCGAAGGAAATCGATTACCGCCTGATCAAGGAGCTTTGGGCGTTCCACGACAATCGCATCGCCGTGCGCTTCCAATATGAATGGCGCGACGACAGCGGCCACTGGTTCCGCTCCTATGGCAATGAGCAATGGGAGTTCGACGGCAACGGTCTGATGCGCCGGCGCGAGGCGAGCATCAACGATGTGCCGATTGCGGTGGAACAACGCAAATTCCTCTGGCCGGCGGGGCCCCGTCCCTCCGATCATCCCGGCCTGACCGAACTCGGAATGTGACCCGCTAACCCTGTAGGGCCGGGCCGCGAATCCATTGCGACAACAGCAATTTCTCGCCGCGCGTCGGGGGCAGACCGGCATGGGCGGTACGCCGGTCCGGCCGGCCATCGGGTTCGACATTCCAGAAGAAGAGTCCGCTTCCCCGTTGCCCTTTCCAGCGCTTGCCGAGTACCGGAAATTCGGTTTCGCCGCCCTCATAATCCTCATTCAGACAGAGAAGAAATGTCAGCACACGCTGGCCGCGTTTGGCCACGTCCTTGGCGTAACCGGGCAAGGACGTGTCGAGGAAGTCGAAATGCGGCAGGAATTCTTGCCCCGGCAAATAATGGAGAATGACCGTCGCCTCCATGGCGTCGACCGGCAGCTCCGCCACCTTTGCCATGCGGGCGCGCAGAAACAGAAGCACGAGATCGCCGTCATTGAGGGGAAAATGGCACTCGCTGTTGGTGCGGATGTTTTCGTGGCGCGCATCGCCCGTGTCGTGATCATAGACCTTGGCAAGGGACAGGCGCGGCCGCGCGCGCCGGATCAACCAATCGCAGATCTCAGGCGAGGCGAAACCTTCGACCGTGGCGACGCGCGGGCTGGCCGACGCAATTCGTGGCCGCGGAGTCGCCAGCCAGGCGGCAAGATCGACTTCCCGGCGCAGTCGCGCCCATTCTGAATGCGATGCGCCTTTGCCCGCTGCGATGTCCTGGGCTAGAAGCCAATCCCCGGCACACGCGGCGAGTTCGGCTTGCGCGAGCTGCGATCCAAGTTCGGCGGCGCTAACGAGATGATCGAGCGCGACGGACCAATCTTGTGGAACCCCTGCTCCCGCGGCGGCGCACATCGCCGACTCATGCGCGGTTTCCGCCTCGGATTTCCCCATCGCAAAAACCCATGTCAACCGCTTCAGCTCGAACTATGCCGATAATCCCAACGCGAAAGAAACCCCTCGTGGATCAGCGGTAAGCCGACAGCCCCCCGCGCGTCACGACATGCGGCCGCGCACCCATTGCGAGAACAGAAATTTTTCACCTCTCGCCGGCGGCAAGCCGGCATGGAGCATGCGCTGGTCCGTTTGCCCGTTCGGCAGCACATTCCAGAAAAACAGGGCATCGCCGGTCTTACCCTTGTAGCGACATTCCAGTTTGGGGAAGTCCGTTTCACCGCCCTCGAAATCCTCATTGAGATAGATGAGAAAGGTCAGCACGCGCTGGCCAAATTCGGCGACCTGCCTGGCATAACCCGGTTCGGCTGTGTCGAGAAAATCGTAATGCGGAAAAAATTGCTGGCCGGGCGCGTAATGGAGCACGGCGCTTCCTTCCATGGCCATTGTCGGCGGCCCGGTCAATGCGGAAATGCGCGCCCGCACGAGGTGAAGAATGAATCCCGTGTCGGCGAACGCGAACTCCGCCGAACTGTTGGTGCGGTTGTTGCCGTATCGCGGCGTGCCGGTCAGGGGATCATCGGTCTGCGCGGGCTTGAGATGCGGCCGACTCTTTTCGACCAGCCAGTGGCAGATCGCAGGCGTAATGAACTGCTCGGCAATGCCGATCCGAAGTTCGGGGGACATCCAGCAAGGCTCCCAAATGCCGGCCGGGATATTGGCGTTCTGCTCGATTGCCGCGATGAGGTCGGCATCGCCGGCCATGAGGGCAAGTTCTCTGCGTGCGATTGCCTGATCCAGTTCCGCGGCACGCTGCAAGAAGTCCAGCGCGATGCGCCAGCTTGGCGAAGCGGTGGTACCCGCCGCGTGGAATAAAGCCATCAGATAGGCTGCCTCGCAGCTGCCCTCTTTGGCGGCCTCAGTGGTGAGTTTCACTCCCTCGGCAATGTTTAGCGGCGGCTGCGTCATGAGATGACGGCCGAGGGCCACTTTCGCCGTGAGATCGCCGGTTGCAGCCGGACGGCGCAAGCAAAGGAGAGCCGCCTCGCCATCTCCCTTCGCGTCGCATTGGCGCGCAAGTTCAAGCTGCGCCGCGACTTCGTCGGGCGTGGCATCGCGTCCAAGGTTCTCAGCGAAAGCGGCCATCTGAGGAGCTGCTTTCATCCGCGGCATATGAAGCTACCATTGTCACGAAAACGTGAGAAGGGCGGTGGCCAGACCACGGACGGTGAATCCGGTCGCTGCCAGTGGCGCGTTTTTAACACTCGCCCCGTAAGCGGGCCGTATCTTGCTCGGCATGCCCCTGATAAATTGGCACCGATCACGCGCTTCCCGGGAGGAAACGAATGCACCTGAATTGGAAAACATACTCGGTCGCGGCTTCGGCCCTAGCGCTTAGCGGCGCTCTTGGCCTCGTTTTGGCCGCGCCCGCGGCGAAAGACGGACCGCCGACCTACAAATATGACGCGACCTGGCCCAAGGAATTGCCGAACAAATGGACCATGGAAGGCATCACAGGCCTATTCGTCGACAAGGACGACCATATCTGGGTGCTGAATCGCCCGCGCGATTTCGACGAGCGCGAGAACATGGCCGCGGTCAATCCGCCGGCCGGCGAATGCTGCGTTCCGCCACCGGCCGTGATGGAGTTCGACACGCAGGGCAATCTGCTGACGGCGTGGGGCGTCCCTGATTCGGTGCCCGGCTGGCCGAAATCCGAGCACACGATCTTCACCGACCGCGCCGGCAATGTGTATATCGGCGGCGCGCAGGCGGGCGACTCGCTGCTCAAATTCACCCATGACGGAAAGCTCATCTCCGATTTCGGCCATCGCGGACCGGCGGTCGCGGGCAACACGCAGAAACAAGACAATCAGCAGACCGATCTTCTGTTGCGCGGCGTGGCGGCAGCAACGCTCGATGAAGACGCGCATGAGGTCTATATCGCCGACGGCTATTTGAACCGGCGCGTGCTGGTCTATGACTGGGACACCGGCAAGTTCAAGCGCGGCTGGGGCGCCTATGGCAAGGCGCTCGCCGAGATCGACAATGGGCCGCAGCCCGCGCACGATCCCAAGGGCATGCCGGCGAAGGATTTCAAATCGCCGGTGCACTGCGTGCGCATTTCCAAGGACGGTCTGGTCTATGTCTGCGACCGCGCCGGAGATCGCATCCAGGTCTTCACCAAACAGGGCAAGTACCTGAAGGAGTTCTTCATCGCCAATGATACTCTGCGCGGCGGCTCGGCCGGTTCGGTCGATTTCTCCGCCGATCCAGGACAGAAATACATCTTCGTCGCCGATATCGTGAACAATGTGGTCTGGGAGCTGGAACGCGACACCGGCAAGGTCGTGGCCAAGATCGGCCATCACGGCCATCAGGGCGGGATGTTCCACTTCGTCCATGTGGCGTTCATGGATTCCAAGGGGAACCTCTATACCGGCGAAGTCGATTCCGGAAAGCGGGTTCAGAAGTTCACGCCGCAATAGCGGCTTGGTTTTTCAGGGGTGCCGGGGCGAGCTGCGTCCCGGCACTTTCTTTTTTTTGGCTCCCAACTCGGCTAACCCTCTGTCCGGCCCCAATTTTCAAGAGGGTGAGCTTGGGGCTTTGTAGAAGCGACCGGGAGGCGTAAAATCCGCGTGCAAAGACGCGTCAAACGCGGATTCGGCGGGACTCGAAACAACGGGGAAGGTCAACGAGATGAAAGCTCAGCTACGCAACGGAGCAGCGTTCGCGATTATCGCAGTGGCGGCTGTTTCCGCCTTCTTGTTGCCGTCCTCACCGCGCGCCGCGGAAGAGACATCGCTGCTCAGCGGCAAAATCACCTCTTCAACCGGAGAGGCGCTCGCCGGAATTCCGGTGAAAGCGCGCCGCGCGGACAGCACCATGACGGTTGCCGTCTACAGCAACGCGAAGGGCGAATATTCCTTTCCGAGCTGGTCCGATGTCACGCCGGGCTCTTATGCCGTCACCGTCGAGCTTCCCGATTTCGAGCATGTGAACAAGGACGGCGTCAGCGTCGCGACCGGAAAGACCGCGCATGTGGACCTCACGCTGAAGTCCAAGCCGGTCGCTTATAGCGACGCGACCGCTTCGGAGATCATCGCGGCGCTCCCCGGCACCGATCATCAGAAGGTGCTGTTCTCCCAATGCAGCAATTGCCACTCGCTGCAATGGGCGCTCAGAACACCGCGCAGCAAGGACGAATGGGCCGCAGTCGTAAAGCGGATGGGCGGCCGGGCTTCCGAAGCCGTCACGCCGGACACCTATGCCTTCAGCCAGAAGCAGTTCATCGAACCCTTGGCGGAGTATCTTGCCTCCATTCGTGGACCGGACTCGAAGAATGTACCGTTCAAGGCGCGCCCGCGTCCGACGGATGAAGCCTCCACCAATCTTGTCGTGACCGAATACGACTTGCCGCGCGGCGGCGAGCGCGAGGTCTACATGCTGCGCGGCGACCGGCGCTTCGTGTGGCCGCACGACGTGATCATGGACAAGGAATTTGCCTATTACACCGACCACTTCTCCTACATGCTCGGCCGCATCGACGTCAGGACCGGCGAAGCGAAGGAAATGCCGTTCCCGCTGCCGGAAGGCGCCGGCCGCGAGGCGATGGGCGCCGGCGACGGACGTCCGGGCCAGCCGGGCGGCGGCGCGCATGAGCTCCAGTTCGACCGCAAGGGCAATGTCATCGTCGGCATGGACCATGGCACCGTCAAATACGATCCCAGGACAGCGAAATTCACCCGCTGGTCTTCCGGCGATGCCATGTTCGGTTTGGATCCGGAGAACAATCTCTGGCATTTGAGCGAAAACGGTCAACTGACCAAGATCGAGACCGGCAGCGAAGCGCTCAAGCGCACGATCTATCCGATCCCGAAGAACAGCGGCATCTACGATATCGATACCGACTCCAAAGGCCGGACCGACCTCTATATCTGGCGCGACGGCTAGATCGGCATCTTCGATCCCAAGGACATCTCCTATGCCGAGTACAAGGTGCCGACCGCGTTGTCCGGCCCGCGCCGCGGACAGATCGATGCGCAGGATCGCCTCTGGGCGGCGGAATTCTACGCCGGCCAGCTCGTGATGTTCGATCCG